>JACQVO010000070.1 GCA_016209725.1 Candidatus Methylomirabilota bacterium
CCCCAGCTCCGTGAGGTGGGGGATCTTCTCGATGAAGCCCAAATACGTCCCAGGGCTTCTCACCCCCGAGGAGGGATGGGCGGTGAAGCCCTTGAGATGCACCTCGTAGATCACCAGGCGCTCCAGGGGGATCTGGGGCGGCGCATCGTCCTGCCAGTCGAACCGATCGTCCACCACGATACCCTTGGGGACGATGGCCGTGTTGTCCCGTAATCCGGGACGTAATCCGGGACGTTGCTTCCGAATTCTCCTTGCACCTCTCTCGAATCGAACCACTCGTAATGTCGTAACGCGAGAAGCTGCTCGAAAAGTGCGATTTCCCCGTCAAGCGCGTCTCCCCCCCTCGAACGGGTTGGCCCGCTATGGATGTACTCCTCGGCAACAATGGCCCGCCAAGACCCACAAATGCGAGGCTTGGGCTGCGGGGGACCGCCGAAGCCGGCTCACCGTAGCGCGGGGCCGATTGGGGCGTCAAGGATTCGCTATTCCGGGCTCGGGGCTGGCGAGTTGGTCTCGGGCACTCGTGGCTCCCCGGCGACACACGACGCATGCAACGCGGCGGAGTGCCCTGGCTCACACGACGCGGACGCCGCTTCGACTGATCTCGTAAGCCAGAGGGTTGGCAGGTGTGAAATTGTCGGGGGTGAAGGGTGTCGGCTCGATTCGGTCATCCACCTCGGCGGCCAGCCGCAGCAGCATCACGCGCTCTTGGAAGAGATCGCCTTGGAAGTCCGGCGAGATCACCGCCAGATCAATATCGCTCCACGCTCTCGCGTCGCCATGCACCTGCGAGCCATACAGATAGGCTGCCTCCACGCGCCGGACCCTTCGGACGGCGCTCAGGAACCGCTCGACGCTCTGCGCTATGGCAGCAGGGATGGTAGCCATCCGAATACCTCCTTGACGGATTCCACGTCGAGTTCGTCAGCCACCATCTTGTTCCACTCGGAGCGGCGCTTTCCTCGAATGGCATTGCCTGCCGACACTCTACTGCCACGGAAGATGGATGTAAAGGGGGTCCTCCTCATGTTTCCACGGCTGACCTGGATAAACGCATGAGCCGAGTCGTGAGCTCATCCGGGGAGACGGGGCATCCCGTCCGCAAGAGCCCTCACCGTAGCGGGGTACCCAGGGCAAAGAAGGAATGGGAGTCGGGGACGGGGGACCGGGGGGACCGAAGCACTCCCCTGAGAGTTGTATCGTGCTGGCGGCCTTGTCCGCCAGAGGCGGATTGGCGGTTAGCTCGTGGTATCAGCCGAGGGACCGCAGGAGGCGGCGGGCGCCGCGGGACCAGGTGCGGCCCGGAGCGCGCTGGTGCCAACGGGAGGATCCAATCAAGTTGCCCGCCGGAGGCGTGCCAGACGTGCTCGCTCGTCTCATTCATTGCGATCGGCCTTCCGCCTCATTTGAGGACGCTCTTCAGCGGGCGCCGCCCGAGCCTCACAACGACCGCCTCAGCGATCTCTTCGGCCAACGCCTTTTGCGGGCCGGCCACCGCAGCCTCAAGAAGCAGCCGGGCCATCGTCGTATGGCCCGAGACGCCACAACGCTTGGCCTCCTGCCCGAGTTGACGGATGAGATCCGGATGCACACGAAGCGTTAAAGGAACAAGCTTCTTGGGCCGTCTTGGGGCCTTGAACAGAACCTCCCCTCCTTCGAACTCTTTCAGGATCTCGTCCCGCGTCATATCTTCAATCCGCTTTGCCATATCTACATCGCCTCCTCATCCCACTCGACAATGGGATCGTCACCCCAGGCATCCTCAGCGGGCGGCGGAGGAGTCGGCGGACCGGTACTGGGGCCCGCGCCATCGGAAGGTCAGATCGCATTGGTCGGGTCCCCTTCGGCCACCATGTCGGCGAGGATGTCGCGGCTCCGCCCGGTGGGGAGAAACCCGGTCAACTCCGCGGTCGCGACCTGCTCGCCGTGCTGGTTGAAAAAGGTGGCGGTGGCATGCGCCCCTCCCCGCTCATCAATCTGGGTGATGACCAGGCAGCACGTAATGGTGTCTCCCGGATACACGGGACGACGGAAACGAAAGCTCATGCCGGTCGCAAGCCAGGCGAGCTGCCCGCCCACTTCGCAGATCATGCTTCCGGTCAGAAGCCCATGGCAGACTATTCCGGAGAAGCCCTTGTCCTGCGCGAATCGCGGCTCGTAGTGCACGGGGTTGTAGTCTCGCGTCAACCCACCGAACGCCAGCGTGTCTTCCCGGGTGAACGTGCGCCTGATCTCGAAGCTGTCTCCGGGCTTCAGGCCGCGGATGGCTCTATGCCGTAGCTTCGACATGTCTGCAGTTCCTTCCCAAAGGGGCGCCGCCCAGTACGATGGACCTCGTGCGGCGGCCGGGGAGTCCGGAGGCAAGTCGCCCTTCTCTTATGATCCGCCAATGATCCGGGACGGCGCCAATGACGTCGAGCGCTTCTCAACATCCGGGGTCACAAGATTGGAACCCCCGGCTGCGATGGCCAGATAGGAGAGCGCTCATTCTTGACGGAGCAGCGTGAAAAAGTCGGCCTGGCTGAGGTGTGCTTGCCGGAGCATAGTGTGAAACAAGGGGGTGGGTATGTCGCGGCCCGACTGATGGCTCAAGCGAACCTGAAGAACCTCGCCGGTGGGCAACACTTTTTCCCAGGTTTCGTGCCGCCTGGATCGAACCAATCGAAAGTCGGCACGGAAGAGGACCAGCCGAAACTCCCGGTACGTGGCCGTCGGCATTCAGCCTTCGAACAGTGCTCGGACGCCGGAGGGAGTTGGGTTGGCGTGGATCGCCTGAATGTACGCAGCGTGGGCCGCCCGGTTTGGACTCTGGCTGAACCGGTCGTACTCGGCCATGTACTGTTCCGCGTAGTCCAAAGCCATTTCGATGAGGTCGTCAACCGCCGCAGCAGGTGTATCGCCCTCTGTCGCGAGGTCGAGTTCGGGACAAAACGCCACGTAGACAGCCTCGCTCGGCTCGATGATGGCGGTGAGTTTTCTCTGAGCAGGCTTCAGAACAACCGGCATGACCGTCCTCCAATTCCGAAGTGATCATAGCACACACGAACACCCGAGGGGAAGGCGTCGGAGAAAATACTCGACAGACCCACTCGCGCCTGCGTGCAACTCGGGCGAATCCGACTCTGGCTACGGGCCACGCTTGGCGTCTTGGCGGCCGGGGGCTTGTGATCAGCCGAGGGACCGCAGGAGACGGCGGGCGCGGCGGTGCCAGGGTCGGGCCTCGGCTCGCTGGTACCAGGGGGCGGTACGGTAAGAGGCGATCGCTTCCTGGAGGGCGCTGCGTGCCTCGTCTCGCCGGCCGAGGTGGTTCAGGGCCTGCCCGAGCTTGAACCAGCCCTCCACGCTGGAGCTGTGGATCCCCGTCGCCTGGCGGTAGCGCTCTGCCGCTTGTTCCCACTCGTCGCGTGCCGTGCGGAAATCCCCCAGCCGCAGATAGGGCTCCCCGTAGCCGAACTTCGGATTCAGGACCAGGGCCCGCTCCACCAACTCCCGCCCCCGCTCGATCTCCCCGTCATGCAGCAGGCACAGGCCCAGGGCATAGTTTGCCTCGGGCAGATCGTCGGCCCGCGGCATGGCCTGCTCCAGCTCGGCACGGGCCTCGCGGAAGCGACCCTGGCGCACCAGGATCGCCCCCAGATCCGTCCGGGCCTTCACGTCGTGGGGATTCACGGCCAGGGCGCGGCGGAGTCGTCCCGCCTCGCCCCAGGCGCGCATCCGGCGGCTCAACCGCCAGGCGTAGCGCGAGCCGGCCCACCAGCCCGGCAGCGACAAGGCGATGATGACCAGGATCGCCAGGAGTGGATTACCCGTGATCCAGGTGAGGAGGGCGAAGAGGAAGAAACGACCCATTCGGAACCCTTAACCGCCAAGACGCCAAGGGCGCCAGGAATATCATCCCTATTTTCCGGATCTGGACATGCGCGCTGGATGAATGCCTAGCTCGACGGCTCTACGTCTCGACCCATTTGCTTTGAGCCGACCTTGGCGTTCTTGGTGCCTTGGCGGTTCAAACAAGACGGGGGGCGAGAGTGTCGCCCCCCGACGTGGCCTACGGCGATCCTGTCCTCAGACGAGCTGCTTCAACTGTTCCCTGGATTGCTCCAGGACCGCGGCGTGCAGGCTGTTTCCGTGGGAGTCCATGGTGACCACGGCGGGGAAGTCCCTCACGCGGAAGGCCCAGATGGCCTCGGGGCTGCCGAACTCCTCCAAATACACGCCCAGGACGCCGGTCACGCACTCCGCCAGGACTTGCGCGGCCCCGCCGATGGCGTGCAGGTAGATGCAGCCGACCTTCTTGCAGGCTTCGAGCGTCTTGGGCCCCATCCCTCCCTTGCCGATCACCGCCCGGATGCTGAACTTCTCGATGATGTGGCCCTGGTAGGGCTCCTCGCGAGCGGAAGTGGTCGGGCCGGCAGCCTTCACCACCCACTTGCCTTTCTCTTTGATCACCACCGGGCCGCAGTGATAGATGATCTGATTCGTGAGGTCCACGGGCGGCTTGCCGCCCTCGTGGAGGAACTTGTGGACCGCATCGCGGCCCGTGTAAACCATGCCGGACAGGTGGACCATGTCTCCCATCTTCAGCGCGCGGATCTTGTCCTCGGTGTACGGCTCGACGAGCTGGATCATGATCGCCCCCTAGATAATGACCAATTCCCTTTGGTCATTGGTCATTTGCTAGTACAGCCACTCCACGATCTTGCCACCGTCGTTCAAGACGAACCCCTGGCGCCGGTAGGCCCAGCACATGTAGGAGATGGAGACGAAGTAGCTGGCAGGGAGCCGGTTCAGGGCGCCGATCTTGCACCCCAGAAGGGTCGTGGCCCCGCCGAAGCCCATGGGCCCGATGCCCAGTTTGTTGGCGCTGACCACGATGTCCTTCTCCAGCGCCGCCAGTGTCGGATCGGGGTTCACGTCATCCATCGTGCGGAGGAGCTGCTCCTTGGAATGGAGGTAGCTTGTTGCCCGGTCGCCGCCGATGCAGACGCCCAGGATGCCCGGACCGCATCCCTTCCCCTGGGTCTGGATCACGGCGTCCAGGATGACCCTGCGGACGCCGTCCACGTCCCGGTTCGCATTCACCCGGACGTCGGGGAGCGAATACTGCGCCCCCACGTTCTCGCACCCGCCGCCCTTCAGGATCAGGCGCACGTCCACCCGCGAGCCGCGCTGCTGATGGGAGTGAATGCTGGGGCTCCCCGGACCCAGGTTGTTCCCCGTGTTCTTCCCGGTGATGGAGTCCACGGAGTTCTGGCGGAGATACCCCTTGGCCGTTGCCTCGGCCACGGCCTCCCTGGCGGCCTTCTCGAAGGCGAGCTGGTCGAAGGCCCTGGGCGCCTTGACGAAGAACAGGATGCTGCCGGTGTCCTGGCAGAGCGGCTGGGACTTCAGCTTGGCCAGGTCGATGTTGTTCACGATGATGTTCATGGCGTACTGGGCGTTGCTCCCTTCCTGCTCCTGCCTGGCCGAGCGGGCGATGACGTTCACCACGTCGTCGGGCAGTTCGGCCGAGGTGCGCCGGACGAGTTCCAGGAGGTTGGCTTTCAGGTTCCGCATGGGGGCACTCCCTTCTGACCAGGCTGTTGAAAAAGGCCCATCTGCTGCGTCAGACGCTCGCCGCGGCACTGCGACGTACATGCAGCAGTACGTCTCGCGCCTCGGCTTCGCGCGCCTTCCTTGCACCTCGACCTTTTTGATCAGCCTGGGCTGCCAGGGTGCCTTCCAGCACCCTGCTGAGGTGCGGGGCCCGACCGCTGACGACGCCGGATTCTAGTCCCGCCTCCGGGCCGCTGTCAACGCTGGGAACCGGCCGGCCGTACCTTGTCAGTCAAGAGGCTATTGTGCTAGAGTCCGGACGATCTTGGCTAGAGATCCTGGAGGAAGGGGTTCGTCCGGCGCTCGCGGCCGATGGTGGTCTTGGGCCCGTGGCCGGGCCAGACCTCGGTGGCGTCGTCAAGGGTGAACAGCCGCTCTTTGATGGACCGCAGGATCTGGCGGAGGTCGCCGCCGGGCAGGTCGGTCCGGCCGATGCTGCCGTTGAAGAGCGTGTCGCCGGCTAGGAGAATATTCCTTGCGCTGTCCGGAACGTGAAAGCTGAGGCTGCCGGGCGTGTGCCCCGGGGTGTGGATGGCCTGGGCCGCAATCTTCCCGACCTGCACCCCATCTGCGTCCCGGATGAACTGGTCCACGGCGGTCATGCGGATCGGCTTGACTCCGTACATGGCGAAGAGTTGGGCCTGCCGCGGGGCGGATTCATAGATGGGCAAGTCGGCCTTGTGCAGCCAGATCTGGGCCCCCGTCGCCTCCTTGAGTTCGCGGCAATTCCCCACATGATCGAAGTGGGCGTGGGTGTTGAGGATGTACTTGGCCCGGAGGTTGTGGCGATTCAGGATCTCCAGGACGCGCTCGACCTCGTCGCCCGGATCGATGACGATCGCCTCCCGGGTCTCCTTGTCGCCCAGGATGGAGCAGTTGCACTGCAAGGCCCCGACCACCAGCACCTCGTGGATCATAATACCTCCGGCGAATTTCGAATGACGAATGTGGAAATGCCCGACACGGACAGAGGCTGACGGAATCAGCCTAACACAGCAACCCGCGGAAAGGAATCTTTGCGGCCATGGCCATCCTGAAAGTTGCGGTCCTCGGCAACCCGATCCTCCGGGTACCTGCCGAGCCCGTGAAGAACATCCAGGCCCCGGAGATCCAGCGCCTCATTGACGACATGATCGAGACGATGCGCGAGTACCGCGGCGTCGGGCTGGCGGCGCCGCAGGTCCACCGGTCGCTCCAGATCGCCGTGGTCGAAGCGGAGGAGAATCCCGGCGCCGCGGGGGGATCGTCCCGCCCGCTCACCGTCCTGATCAATCCGCGAATCCTCCCGGTGACCGAACGGATGGAGGAAGACTGGGAGGGATGCCTCAGCGTTCCCGACCTGCGCGGGAGAGTGTCGCGCTATGGAGAGATCGAGGTCCAGGCCCAGGACCGGCGGGGGAGGCCCCTCAATCTCAGGGCCGGCGATTTCTTCGCGCGGGTGATCCAGCACGAGCATGACCACCTGATCGGCACCCTGTTCCTGGACCGGATGAAGAGCTTCGACACGCTCACCTACCCGGCGGAATACGCCCGCTACTGGGCCCGCCCCGAGGACGAGGGGTGAGCCAGTCGCCCGAGTATCGGTTCTGTCCCCGCTGCGCGGGCCCCCTCCTGCCGCGCACCCTCAAGACCGGGAACCCGCCGCGCCAGGTGTGCCAGACGTGCGGGTTCGTGTTCTTCCTCGATCCCAAGGTGGCAACCGGCGCCATCTTCTCCCTGGATGGGGGGATTCTTCTCATTCAGCGCGCCATCGAGCCCAGCTACGGCAAGTGGGTCTTTCCCGGGGGCTACGTGGACCGCGGTGAGGTCCTGGAGGCCGCCGCCCTCCGCGAGGTGAAGGAGGAATCCGGGCTGGACGTTCGCCTGACCCGGCTCCTCGGCGTGTACTCCTCCCCCGGCAATCCCGTGATCCTGGTCGTGTACGTGGGCGAGGTCACGGGCGGGTCCGTCCAGGTTGACGAGGAGGGACTCTGCGCCCGCGTGTTCGCTCCGGCCCAGATCCCCTGGGATCAGCTCGCCTTTCCCAGCACGTCGGAAGTCATCCACGATTACCTCGCGGTTATGCCTCGCGGCTGAGGACTGCCATAGGATGGGTCGGCCGATCCGGGACGCCCTCACCTTCGCTCTCGCCGCCCTGCTCTTGGCAGGCTGCGCATCCACCCAAGAGGCGCGGCCGCAGGAAGGCCAGGTCGTCTTCCGGGCGGGGTCCGCAGGGGCACAGAGGGCAGGCTCCGGGGCCGCGGCCGGCTCCGCCGTCCGGCGCGTGGCGCTGCTCGTGCCAGCCTACGAGCACGCCTGGCAAGCCGCCTGGGTCGAGTCGGGCCACAGCACGCCCGGGATGGGAGGGGGCACGACCGGCTTCGTCACCGGGCTGGCGATCTTGCAGGCGTTTCCGGTTCTCCTCCTGACGTGGCCGGCCGCGGTGGGCGTCGTCGCGGGGATGACGGCCGCGGGCGCGCTCGGAGCACAGATGGACGGCGGGACCCTCGCCCGCATCGACCTCCGGGATCGCCTTGCGCTTCTCGAGGCGGCTGTCGCCCTCCAACCCGAGCGGCTGCTGCGCCAGTCGGTCTCGGAGGGGCTGATGGCCCGGATGGGCCGCCGCCCGCTTGCGCTTCCCTGGTACCCCACCTGGGGGCCGGATACGCCAGCCACGGACCCGTTCGCCGACGCCCGTGACCTGGGGGCCGATGGCATCCTGGACCTCGCGGTGGAAGCCTTCGGTCTCGCCATGGGAGAGGACGCAGACACCTTCGGCATCTTCGTCCGTGTCCGGGCACGGCTGATCGAGCCCGTGGGGGGCGGAGTCCGCTTCGAACGGGTCTTGGAATACGGACCGGGCCGCCCGCTGGCCGGCTGGCCGAGGCCGGCGGCCTATACGGTCGACCTCCTGGCGGTGGATCAGGCGCGGGTCTTTCGGCACGAGATGCGGGAGGTGCTTCTGCGAGTGGCCAGGGTCCTGGCGGAGGATCCCGCCCTGCCGGTCGGACCACGCTGACTGGCTAGCACTTGCGGGGATTCCTGGAGTCGCCGGGAGTTATCGACGCTGATTCCGAATTCGATATTGCTTTGGGATTCGCGCGGTGTGGTCCTGGCTACACCGGGCTAGGCGTCTGGCGTTGCATTGCGCAGGTGGACCACGGTGGCGCCCCAGCCCCCCCGATCCGGCGGGGCGTCACTGAATTCCAGAGCGAGCGGATGGTGTGCCAGAAGGGATCGGACAATGGCGCGCTGGGTTCCCGTGCCGCGGCCGTGGATCAGGCGCACCTCGCGGTATCCGCGGCGGGCGCATTCCGCCAGGTAGTCGCCGACGACCCTCGGAATGTCCCGGGGGGCGAAGGCGTGAAGGTCCAGGGAGTCCTCGATGGGTACGACTGGAATCTCCTCGCTCTCCTCGTGATGAGGTCCGGTTGGCATCAACGGATTCTCAGCGAAGAATCGTAAAATCCCCCCGTTCCCCCCCTTTGGCAAAGGGGGGCGGAGGGGGGATTTGGGCTCTCGCGTCATCACGCCTCCGGTGGCGGTCGGCGCCCTCGTGCAGGGCTCACCGCCTCGAAGGCGCGGCCGATCCGAAGCACGGTCGCCTCATCGAAGTGCCGCCCCACGATCTGGAGGCCGATGGGCAGCCCGGCGGCGGTAAGGCCGCAGGGCACGGACAGGGCGGGATGCCCCGTCACGTTGATCGGCCGCGTGCAGCGGATCAGCCACGCGCGCACGTCCTCGGTGAATCCGTCCACCGTCACCTCCCGCGCATCCAGGGGCGGGGCGGGGATGGGCGTCGTCGGGAGCAGGAGGGCCTGAACCCGCCCGAGGGCGAGGTCCATCTCGGCGCGGATCACCTGGCGGGCCCGTTGGGCCTTGAGGTAGTGGCCGGCGAGGATGAACTGGCCCGTCATGAGCCGGGCGCGGACATCGTCACCGTACTCGGCGGCGCGGGTCTTGAGGTAGGGCTCGTGATAGGTCGTGGCCTCGGATGCGATGATGGCAAAGGAGGCGGGGCCGGCATGCCGGATCTTCGGCAGCGGGATCTCCTCCACCAAGGCGCCCAGGCCTTCCAGCGACCGCGCTGCCGCCAGGACGGCCGCCCGGACCTCGGGATCCAGCCGCTCAAAGAAAAGATCCTTGGGAAGGCCGAGGCGCAGGCCGCGGATCTCCCCCTGCACGGCCCGGGCATAGTCCGGGACCGGCACGTCGGCCGTGGACGGGTCGGCGGGATCGCGCCCGGCCAGGGCCTGGAGCAGGAAGGCTGCATCGGTCACCGTCCGCGTCATGGGGCCTACATGATCCAACGACCAAGCCAGGGGGATGACCCCGGCGCGGCTGACCCGGCCGTAGGTGGGCTTGAGCCCGACGAGACCGCAGAGCGCCGCCGGAATCCGGACGGAGCCTCCGGTATCCGTCCCCAGCGCCCCGGCGCACAGCCCGGCGGCCACGGCCGCCGCCGAGCCGCTGCTACTGCCGCCGGGCATCCGGCCGCGGTCCCACGGATTCCTGGAGGTCCCGTAATGCGGGTTCACGCCCGTCGGCCCGTAAGCGAACTCGTGCATGTTGAGCTTGCCCAGCAGGATGGCCCCCGCCTCGGCCAGCCGTCTCGCCACGGTCGCGTCGGCGTCCGGCACCCAGTCCTTCAGGATGCGGGACCCGCACGTCGTCCGGATGCCGCGGGTCATGACCAAATCCTTCAGGGCGATGGGAATCCCGTGGAGCGGCCCACGAGAGCGTCCCCGGGCGATCTCCTGCTCTGCCGCGGTCGCGGCCGCCAGCGCCTCCTTTCGCAGGACCGTGATGTAAGCCAGGCGGTGGCCGTCCTCGCGCTGGATCCGATCCAGGTAGGCGCGGGTCAGCTCGACGGGGGAGAGGGCGCGGCGGCGGAGGAGCTCGCCGACCTCGGCGATGCTGAGTTGGGTCAGCTCTTCAGGGGACATGCGGGCCCTCCATAGGCGGCAGGAGCACGGTGGCCGGCTCCACGGAAGACAGGTCGAGATCGTCCAGGCGGGCCAGCCCCTCGAGCTGGGCAGCCAATTGGGACGCCGCGATCGCCAGATCGCCGGGGTCCACCGGGATTTGGGAGAGTTCCTGACTGAGGGCCTGCAACAGGTGGATCGAAATGGGGGCCATGTTCTCCTCCCGGGATGGGATGAATACGCGCGTCTACTCTAGCAGGGCCTCGGGCGGAGTGTCCACCCGAAAGGCCGGGCCCCGCCCGCGCCGCGCCGTCGGGATCGTGTGATGGCCCAGCCAGGCGCCGGAGCACGCCCCAGGGCGATATGGCAGGCCCTCTGTCTGGGGTTGGGACTGCTCCTGTTCGCGGGTCTGATCTACGGGGTCGGCCTGGCGGCGGTCGCCTCGGCGCTCCGGCGCCTGGGCTGGCTCACGCCGCTGATCGCCATCCCCTACCTCGCGTCCTACCTCGTGGACAGCCTCGGGTGGTGGTGGGTCCTGCGCCGTGGATTCGGCGTGCCGGTGAAAAACCCCGGGCCGGCGGCGACCCCCGGCCTGCTCCAGCTCTTCGCTCTGCGGGCCGCCGGGGAGGCGGTCAACGCCATTACGCCCACGGCCTATCTTGGGGGCGAGCCGCTGAAGGCGTGGCTCCTGCATCGACGCGGGACCCCCCTGGTCACTGGCCTGGCGTCCGTCCTGGTGTCCAAGACGGCGCTGATGCTCACCCAGGGAAGCTTCGTCTTCCTGGGCCTGCTGGTCGGCCTGCACCACTGGCGCTCCGCCATCCCGCTGCCCTTGGCGGCGGCGGCCGGTGTGCTGCTGGGCATCCTTACTTTCGGAATCATCATCGGCGTGCAGCGCCGTGGCCTCTTCGGAATTTTGCTGGGCCTGTCGCGGCGCTGGAGCGGCCGGAAGGCGCTCCTGGCCTCGTGGGAGGCGGACCTGCTGGCCGTGGATGAGCGGCTGCGGGAGTTCTACGGCGGCCGGATCCGCGATTTCCTGATCTGCTGCGCCTTCCACTTCATCGGATGGGTGGTGGGCTCGTGGGAAGTGTACGTCGTCCTGTGGCTGCTGGGGAGTCCGGTGGCTTTCCCGAGTGCTTTCGCGATCGAGGCGCTGTCGGGCGTGGCCAAGCTGGCCGCGGTCATCGTGCCCGGAAGCCTGGGGGTCCAGGAGGGAGGGCAGGTCGTGATCTTCGTGGCGTTCGGCCTGGGGGCGCCGCTGGCCGTGACCTTCGGCCTCCTGCGGCGGGGGCGGGAGCTGCTCTGGATCGGCTTTGGTCTCGGCGTGCTGATCCATCATCAGGCGCTGGGATGGATGAAGCGGAGAGCCGAGAGCCTGGAGCCGAGAGCCGAGCGGGGGAACCTCGGTCAGTGAGGATCCAGTCGCGGGATTCTGAACCCTGGATCGGGCGGGGATGCATGCATGGAGCGCGGGGGAGAAGAACCGATCCCCGGTCCCCCGCAGGGCGACGGTCGAAAGCTGACGGGCCGATGGATGAAGGAAAAGAAAAAGGCCTCGAAGATTTCACGGCATGCTGGCCGCCCCGGTGGACAAGGCCGGGGGCTTCGAGGCCCGGCGATTGCTGGGATTCCGCAGACGAAACCCCGGGCGTTCGCCACTGCGGGAGACGCCTACGTTACAATCACCTCACCTGTCCAGTTGGATATTCCCACTGGATCACCTCCTTTCTGGTGTGCGGAGAACCTACCTACAACTGTCGCCGGACGCAAGAAAAAAGTGCAGGCCGGATACGAAAATTTTCGAGCCCCGATCAGAGGAGGGATCTCATGAGCGGATGGTCAGAGCGGGTCGCCCGGAAGAAGCGCCTGAACGGTCAAGTCCTGCTGAGCCGGATGCGGGTCTTTCCCGGCTTTCAGGAGCTGGGGAAGCCGGTCTTCTCCGATGGGGCCATCAGCCGGAAGCACAAGGAGCTCATGGCGCTGGCGGTGGCCGTCTCGCAGAACTGCTTCGACTGAATTGACCATCGCGTCGAGGAGGTCCTCGACCTGGCCGGGACCGACGCCGAGCTGGCGGAGGCCTTGGACGTGGGCTTGCTCATGGGCGGCACGCTGGCGGCCAAGTCGGTGCGCCACGCCTTCGAGGTGTTGGCGGAGATCCGCGAGGCAAAGTCGGGGGAGGCATCGGAGTAGATTCCCTGAGGGCACTCATCCGCGGTGGAACCTCACGTCCGCGCCGCTCGGGCGGTCGCATCCGTGCGGGGCATTCCGGCAACGATTGGCCATCGGCGCCCCAAGGCGACGAGGGGAGGCGCCGGAGCCGATACTCGGGTTGCGCGCCACCCGTTCCCTGCCGTTCCGCAAGACCCGGATCTGCCCGGTTTCCCTGGTGACACGTGCAGCTCACAGGACCGGGCCCGGATCGACCGACCGGTGACGTATGAGCCAGACCGACCGGGGATGCCGAACGCTCAGGCCTTGGGATGAATGGAGGAACAATATGAGGTCAAACTTGGAGCGAGGCACGAAATCCTTTCAATACCTTGAAGTTCCCGGGGCGGCGACGGAAAGGAACTTTGTGAACAATCCGCTGTTCGGCCCTCCCAGGCCGAGAACCGCAAGAATGCCGATGATGCAAGTCAATGGGGCGCACGAAGGTCCAAGTCTCTGCATCATGGCGGGGATGCATGCGTGTGAATACCCCTCCATCGATGCCGCCATCAAGACATACACCGATACCGATCCGCGGAGTCTGTCGGGAAACTTGATCATTGTCCCGGTGGTCAACCTGGCCGCATTCTGGACCCGCACCCCGTATCTCAACCCCGATGACGGCATGGACATCGGGGCCACATACCACGTTGAGGGGAGCACGATCAGTTACTTGATCGGGAAGCTGCTGAGGGAGCAGGTTTTCTCCCAGGCCGATTATATCGTGGATCTCCATGGCGGCGATGTGATGGAAGACGTTGTTCCCCATGCAGGCTTTACCAGAATTGGAGACAAGGAGATAGATGAGGCTTCCGAGATGCTGGCTCGAACGTACGGGACACAATACGTTTTTGAACGACTCGAAAAAGGCGCTTTTGAGAAAAGCGGTCTGCGGATACCAAGAACCCTTGCGGAAGCAGGTCGGGAAGGCCGGCTAGAGCCTGAGCTGACCGCAGTCCATCTCAAGGGCATCTCGAATATCATGAAAGCCCTCAAGATGATCGATGGGACGCCAGACATTCCCTCCGCTCAGGTGGTCATGCATGGACGATATGAGATCTTCGTTCGGTCGGCAGGCCTGTTCTACCCGTCCGTTCGGATGGCGGATCACATTAGAAAGGGCGATGTCTTGGGAGAAATACGGGATCTTGAGGGGCGAACCCTGGAGCAAATCATCGCCCCGAAGGATGGCGTCGTCCTGCTCGTGATGACCAACCCGGTCAAACATCCCGACGACCTTGTTTTCAAGATTTGGATGTATTGAGAGGGGCTGGAGGTATCGAGCGACTCTCGACCTCGATTCTTCACTCCGGGACCGATTGAAGCGGACCCGCCGATCCCCGGTCAGGCCGTGAGCACGATGGGGCGAGAGGCGTACCTCTCGAGCTTCCCCCGATGGAGGGAGACGCCGAGGCCGGGGCCGCCGGGCACCCTCACGAAGCCGTCCTTCACCTCGATTGGCTCCACGAGCAGATCGTCCTCGCCCATGAGGATGCCGTCCACGAACTCGCCTTCGAAGCCTGCGGCGGGAAGGGACGCGTAGAAGTGCGTTGCGGCGGCGACCCCGATCCCCGAGCACATCCGGGCGCTGGCGAACACCTCGATGTCTGCGGCTGAAGCCAGGGCGGCGACCTCTCGCGATCGGGCCAGGCCCCCGAACTTCTGCGGCTTGATGTTGATGATGTCCGCCGCACACTCTCGGGCGAGACGCAGCACGTCGTGGACGGTGAACGCTGCCTCGTCGGCCATGACGGGAAAGGGGATGAGTCGGCGAACGTAGGCGAGGCCCTCCACGTCCCAGCGAGGGACCGGCTGCTCCACGAGTTGGAGGGCGCAGTCCTCCATCCGGCGGATGACCTGGACGGCGGCGTGCGGCGCGTATCCCTGGTTCGCGTCCACCCGGATGGGGACGTCGTCTCCCAGGGCCTTGCGCACCGCCCGGACGCGCTCCAGATCGGGCCGCCAGTCCGGATTGCCGATCTTCAGCTTGACGGCCTTGAACCCCTCCCGCTGCACCGCCTCGACCGCCTCCGCGACGGTCGCGTCCACGGACTTCCACCCGATGGTCCAGCCGAGCGGATACGTATCCCGGCATTTCCCCCCGAGCAGCAGATACAGCGGCATGCCCAGGTGCCGAGCCACGAGGTCGTGGAGGGCGAAGTCCACCGCGCACTTGGAGAAGGCCTGGCCCCAGAGCAACCGGTCCATGTCCCGCAAGCGCAGGGGGATCTCCCGCGGGTCCTGGCCGAGCAGCAGGGGCCCGAAGGAATGCTCCAGCAAGGCCACGATGCTTTCCTGCGTCTCACCGGAATGGGTGGGCAGCGGGGCGGCCTCCCCCCACCCGACGTCCCCGGTGTCGGCGTACAGGCCCAGGAGAACGTTGCGGAGCGCGCCATGCCGGCCGAGGGAGGTCGTGACGTCTCCTCGCCGATACGGGACCTCGAACGGGATGATCTCGATCCGCTCGATTTTCATGGCTGCCTCCCCGGACTTATCCGCTCCGCCGCATCTTGGGATCCAGGAAATCCCGCAGGCTGTCCCCCAAGAGATTGATGAAGATGACGTTCGCGGACAGCGCCAGCCCCGGGAAGAAGAGCAGGTACAGGCTCAGGTGGAGCGTCCTGCGGGCGTCGCTCACGAGCTGGCCCCAGGTCGGGGTGGGCGGGGGAATGCCCAGCCCCAGGAAAGACAGGCCGGCCTCCAGGAGCATGGCCGTCGCCAGCATGATGGTCGCCTGGACGACGATCGGGGCCAGGATCTGGGGGAGAATCCCCGTGCGCACGATGCGCAGAATGCCCGCACCGAGGGCTCGTTGGGCCTCGACGTGCGCGGCCTGGGCGACCTCGAGGACCGCGCCCTGGACGATCCGGGCCATCCGGGGCGCGTACAGGAACCCGATCACGAGGGTGAGGGTGACGACCCCCGGGCTGGCCATGGCCATGAAGAAGATGGCCACGATGATGGGAGGAAAACAGATGACCACGTCCACGAGGCGCATGAGGAAAAAGCCGACGGTTGGCGAGAGTCCGCCCGCGATGCCCAGCCATACCCCACCGATGACGGCGAGGGCCACCGCCCCCGCGGCGATCCCGTTGGAAATCCGCGTGCCCACGATCACCCGGGTGTAGGTATCCCTCCCGAACGCGTCGGTGCCGAACCAGAAATCCGCGCTCGGAGCTTCGAGGCGCCGGTCGGGGTGCATCTGGGAATACGAGTAGCGGGCGAACCAGTGGGGGAAGAGGGCCACCACGAGGAACCCGGCGATCACTCCCGCCGGGACGAGCAGCTTGAGGTATCTGCCGATCTTCCTGCGCCGCAGCGACTGACCCCGTTCCTCGCCCACCCTGCGTCTCCTGCCTCAGCCTAGTCGTATGCAATCCGGGGATCCAGAACCGCGTAGGCGAGATCAGTGATGAGATTGATGAGGATGAATATGGCGGCGATCATCACCAGGATGCCCCGCACGACCGGAAAGTCATGAAATCGGGCTGCGACCACCATGGCCGACATCATCCCCGGCCAACTGAACAGCGCCTCCACCAGGACCGTCCGGCCGAACATCGAGCCGAACTGGACGCCGATCATGGCTGCCACCGGGAGTATGGCATTGCGCAGGGCGTGCCTGAGCAGCACGATGGGCTCCGCGACGCCTTTGCTCCGGGCGGTGGTGATGTAATCGGCGCGGAGGGTCTCGAGCAGGCAGGACCGCGTCATCCGAGCGATCTCGGCACCCTGCGCGATTCCTACCGTGACCGTCGGCAGGATGAGGCGCTTGAGGAAGTCCACCGGCTTCTCGGAAAGGGTCACGTAACCGCTGGCGGGGATCCATTCCAGGTAGATGGAAAAGAGGTAGATCAGGAAGGTGCCGGTGACGAAGACGGGCGTCGAGATACCGAAGGTGGCGAACACGCTGGCGCCCCAGTCCATTCCCGAGTTGTGCCGGACCGCAGCCACCATCCCGAGCAGCATCCCGAAGAGAATGGCAAAGGCCGTTGCGCTGACCACGAGCACGGCGCTGACGGGAAGGCTGGCCTCCACGAGATTCCACACCGGGCGGCCGTCCTGGAGCGAGGTGCCGAGGTCGAGTCTGGCGAATCCCCACAGGGCCGCCAGGACCTGCACGGTGATCGGCCGGTCCAGCCCGAGGTCGCGCCGCAGCGTTTCGAGGACCTTGGGATCCGGAGTCGTTTCCGAGCCGAGGATGATGTAGGCGGGGTCGCCGGGAATCATGTGGATGGCCAACTGGCCGATGATCCCCACGGCTGCGATCAGACCCACCGCAATGAGAAGACGCCTCAGCGTATACTGGAGCATGCACCTCCGCCCGCCGGAGGATGAGCTATTCGGAGCGCCGGCCGATCACGCGGGGCGGCCCGGCGGTCGTGCCGGTCCGCCCCGTCTCATCTTCCGCGTCCCCGCGTTGCCGTGTGCTACCGGTGCTTCGAGGTCTTGTCGAGCCAGGCCCGCTCCAGCCCATCGGTGCTCGCGGTCCGCGCGACTCCGGCGGAGAACTCGAACCCGTGGACGGTCCTCTGCCGCACCCCGCCGGTCTGGCGGTACACCAGAAAGATCCCGGGATTGTCCTCGAGGAAGAGGTCCTCCCACTGCGCGTAGAGCTTCTTCCGCGCGTCGCGATCGGTCAGCAGCCGCGCCCTGTCGAGCAGCCCATCCATATCGGGGTAGTTGTAATTCGCCGGCCGGTGGTAGAACCCCGGGAGCTTGCTGTGGTAATACTGGCTGACCCAATCCGGATCGACCATCCGCGGCCCCGTCCCGTTGACGGCCAGCAGGTAATCCTCCTTGTTCCCGGAGTTCACGCGGCGCGTCCACTCTTCCAGGCGGAGCGTGATATTGCAGCCGATGGCCTTGAGATCCTCGGCGATGACCTGGCTTGTGTCGATGTGCATCTGGTCATCCGCCGAGGTGAGGATGGCCGCGCTGAAGCAGTTGGGGTGCCCCGCCTGGGCGAGCAACTGCTTGGCCCTCTCGGGATTGTACTGGAAGCGATCCCTGCTGGCCGGATTGTGCGCCCAGCTCCAGGGCTGGTAGCCGAGGATCCCCCCGTAGACCGGGGTGCCGAACCCGTAGAACGCGAGCTTGGTGATCTTGCTGCGGTCGATGGCGTATGCGAATGCGCGCCGGACGAGCTTGTTGTCGAAGGGTGGCTTCGCCACGTTGAATACCAGGTTCATGTAGGCTTCGTTGGAGAGATCCACGGCGACCTTCGGATTGGCCGTGAAGTCCTTCAGGAACTCCCAGGGGACGAAGCCGTCTATGTCCACGTCACCCGCCTTGAGGGCCGCCACCCGCAGGGCGGTATCGGTGTAGCCCGCAAACTCCAGCCGCTCGAGGTAGGGCAGGCGGCTCTTGTCGGCGTCATAGCGGTAGTAGTTCGGGTTCCGCTTGAGCGTGACTTTGACGCCGGCGGTGAACTTCTCCCACAGGAAGGGCCCGCTGCCCATGTGCTCGGTGAAGTCACGGGGTTTCGCCTTCATCCACTTCTCGGACAGGATCGGCGCCTCCACCTGCGCGGCCATCTCCTTGAACCAGTCCACGATCACCGGGTTCTTGAAGGTGAACAGCACGGTGAAGTCGTCCTGGGCCTTCACGCTCTCCAAGACCTGAAATTGGGCCCGAAGCTGCGCCCCGACGGCCGCATCCAACAGCCGGGTAAAGGAATACGCGACGTCGCTGGCGCGCACGGGCGTGCCATCGTGGAAGACGACGTCCTTCCGGATCGTGACCTTGAACACCTTCGGCGACGGGACCTCGAGGGTTGAGGCGAGATCCTCGGTGATCTTGCCCTCCACCGTGTACTGGTACAGGGTGCTGTAGACCGGGGCGAGCATTTCGCGCGCGGCGCTTCCCCGATACTTGTGGGGGTCGTTGACGGGATAGTGGTTCGCGTTGGAGAAGACCAGGGTCCCCCCGTACTTTTCCGACTGCTGGGCCACGGCCACACCGGACGCGCCGAGGAGCAGGATCCCCAGGGCCAGGCAGCCGACCACGAGCGCTTTCAGCTTCATCGTTGTTCCCTCCCCTTGCGGAAATCCTGACAATACATTCGACTTTTCACAGCGCTACCGTCGCTTCCCTCTGGCCATCCTGTGGGTCAGGCGATTCAGTCCGGGAGCGGCCACGGACGTCCCATTCCACGAGGAGCCGCTCAGCCTTCCAGTGCCCGCACGAACTCGAGCAATCGACCGATGCCCGTACGGTAATCCTCCTCCGATACCGACAGGCTGATCCGAAGATAGCCGTCGCAATGGCGCCCATAGAAGTATCCGGGCAGGACGTACACCCCTTTCTCCTCCAGGAGCCGCATGGCGAATTTGAGGGAGCCCATGCCATAGTCCCCGATAAAGGGGAACAGGAACACGCCGCTCTCCGGCTCGGCGCAGCGCAGCCTGCGCAGGCCGTTCATCTGCCGAACCGTTTGCTGGAGCCTCCGCCGCAGTTCGGCCTTGCGCACGTCAAGCCAGGGACCGGTCTCCGCAAGGTCGAGGGCGCGGGCAAAAGCCACCTGTCCAATGGTCGGGGCGGTTTGGACGGTGAACCGTACCACCTGGTCCACGGCCTGGATGAAGTCCGCCGGCCCCATGATGGCGCCGACCCGATATCCGCTCATCCCGAAGGTCTTGCTGGCGGAGAACAGAACCACCAGGCGGTCCTTGATCTCCTCGAAGACGCCCATGGAGGTGAACGCGAGACGCTCGTCCAAGATCAGCGTGGACCAGATCTCGTCGCTGATCAGCCAGCAGCCCTGCTCCTTGACGATTCCGGCGATGGCCTGCAGATCCTCTTTCCGGTACACGTAGCCTACCGGGTTGTTCGGGTGGCTCATCACCACGAGCGTGGTCCGCGGCGTGACCGCCTTCCGGAACGCCGCCAGGTCGAAGGCCCACGTCGTCCCTTTCAGCACGAGCGGGCAAGAGGCGGCCTTGCCCCCGTAGAAATGGATCATGGGCTCATACGTCGCGTATTCGGGCTCTCCCATGAGGACTTCATCACCGGGGTCGATGAGGAGCTTGAAGGCGCTGTCGAGTCCTAGCTGGCTTCCGGTGGTCAGGAAGATCTCCGTCTCGGGATTGAAGCGGGCGCCGCGGTCCGTTTCATAAAAATCGCAGATCTTCTTGCGCACGGAGAACACGTTCTTGATATAGCCGCCCTTGAGGGCCTGCTCGGCGGCCGCAATCCGGACCACGGGAGGCGGCGTCTGGTCGGTCATGATGGACAGGTTGATAAGGTCCCCCGCCCTCTTCCGTTTCTCCACCATGTGGTGCAGCTCGAGATTCCCTTGCACGGGGGATGGCAGCCCCACCTCCGCATACTCCTTCACGAGAAGGGACTGGTCAAACCGCGTGAACCTGCGCATCCTCCGTCCTCCTTCCCCCCACGGGGCGAACAGGCGGTCTTGTCAAGTCGCTGGAGCGATGCCGTCGGAAGCTCGTCCGGGTCCGAAATCGAGCCCGAGATGGGGAGGCATCGGAACACGTCGGTGTGAAGGGGCAGCGCCCCATGCCATTCGCAGTCGCCATGAGACACCGACGGGAAGGGTGCCGCGGTTTATCACCGGACAGCCGGGTGGAAGCTGTTCGGGAGGGGCCTTGACCGCGGCCGGCATGCTTCCACGTGATTCGTACCCGCCCGGGGAGCCGTGGTCGAGAACGAGTGTGGCCGGCGGCATCCCCGAGGGCGAGATCCCAGGTGGCGGGCAGCCTACCAGGATGGGTGGGCCGCGTCAAGCGGCACCGGCGGGGATGGCACCGACGGGGATGTGCCCGGGGGCGAGTTGACGTTGGCCGCTTCGGATGGTATTCAGGCCAAGTGACTGTTACCGTGTAGACACCGGGGACACCTCGGAGGCCAGGGGGCACAACCGCTCGTGAGAGAGGAGGATCTCATGCCGAGACTGGTGAAGCACGAGAGGAACGGGCCGTACCGGATTGACGAAGGGCAGGTCAAGTTCCCCATCTGGATCTGCGGGTGCGGGTTGTCCAAGAACAAACCGTACTGCGATGGGAGTCACAAGAAGACGCGGGACGAGGCGGCAGATGGGGTGTACCTGTATGACGACCAGGGGCGGGTGAAGGTCCCCACGGAGTACTAAGCCGAACAATTCACGAAAGACCCGTGAATTCTCCGGCTCAATGACCAATGACCAATCCCGCCATGGCGGGATGACCCCGCCTGTGGCGGGGTGGCGCACCCATCGCACCTCGCCCGCCCCGGGCGGTGCGATAGCTCCCGCAGCGCGCTGTCAAGGCATATCACGGAAAACCCAACCCCGATTTGTCATTTGCCATTGGGATTTGGTCATTCTCGCGATCGTTCGCGAATGCATTCGCGAATGAATCGGGTCAGGCTTGCTTCGCCGACGGTTTGGGCAAGGGCTTGCGGGACAGGGCGCCTGATGGACGGCTGGCCAGGGCGACCCCGCCCACCACCAGGACGGCCGACGTCAGCAGGCGGAGCGTGATGGCCTCGTCCAGGATCACCCAGCTCAGGAACACCCCGAAAATCGGTGTCGTGAGGAAGTAGGCGGCCAGGCCGCTGGGCTTGTAGGTCTTCAGGAGCTGCAGGTTCAGGATGAAATTGAATCCGGCGACGATGAACCCCTGAAATCCGAGGGCCAGGCCAAGGCTCCAGGTCCACCGATACGGGTGAGCCGCCTCGAAGAGGAGACTGACCAGCAGGTAACACGGGACGCTGAATGCCACCTGGGCCAGGAGCAGCTTCACCGGATCGATGCGTTGCACGGCCCGGTTCAGATAGATCGTGCGCACCCCGAGGAGGAATGCGCTGCCCGAGGTGAGGAGATCGCCCAGCAGGAAGGCGGACTCCACGTCGAACTGGGGCGAGAAGAGGAGGACCACGCCGGCGTAGGCGATCAGGACCCCCACGGCGCGCCCGCCCGACAGGCGGTCACCCGGCACGAAGAAGTGGGCCAGGAGGACGGTGTAGATCGGATAGGCATTGAGCAGGATCGCGACGTGTCCGGCAGAGGTGTACTTCACGCCCAGGTTCAGCAGGGCAATCTGGACGGTGAAGATCACCCCCAGGACCAGGAGCGGCCGGACCTCGCGGCGGTGGATGCGCAGGGGCGTCCGGATGGCCCAGGCCCAGACCAGGACCGTCAGGCCGCCCAGGACGAATCGCATCCAGGCCTGCCGGATGGGGGGCGCGTCGGCCAACCCGATCTTGATGGCGATGGGATTTCCACCCCAGAGGAAGGCCAGCAGCGTCACGAGCACAGCGGCCTTGACGTCAATATTCCTGGGCTCGGCAGCCATGGCGATCTCCACGAGGGCGGGCTGCCCGGTCGAAGGCGCGAGGCGGGGACCGGGAACAGGGGACCCCGGGCCGACCGGGGGTGGCGGCGTGGCGGGGGCGGCGTGCTCCCTGGGCAGGGCGCTGCCGCTCACATCGTGGGGACTTAGCCCCCTTCGGGGATCCGGGCGTGCTTTCCGGGCTCGGGCGGGATGTTGAGGACCTCTCGGGGGAAGTGTTCCACGAGGTAGTCCACGATATCCTTGACCGACAGGATGCCGACGGGGCGCCGATCGGCATCGACCAGGGGGACGTGGCGGAAGCCGCCCACACTCATGATCTGCATGGCGAACGCAATGGGATCCTCTGGGGTCAGCGTCTCGGGATCCC
Source organism: Candidatus Methylomirabilota bacterium (assembly GCA_016209725.1). Classification (GTDB taxonomy): domain Bacteria; phylum Methylomirabilota; class Methylomirabilia; order Methylomirabilales; family 2-02-FULL-66-22; genus 2-02-FULL-66-22. Next base: position 22,368 of record JACQVO010000070.1, read on the forward strand.
GGGTCATGACCCCGTCCACCTGGACCTTGGCCGGATCGTAGCCGGTCCCGACGAGCTTCGTCAGAATGTCCCGCTCGGTGAAGATCCCGACCACCTTCCCGCCATCCTCGACCAGGACACAGCCGATGCGACGCTCCTTCATCACCCGGGCCGCCTGGCCGATGGTTGTCCCCAGGGGCACCGCCACGCGGCCGGCGCGAAGGTGGAGGATCTTGATCGGCTCCCTGAAGAGCCGCTCGTCAATTGCCTTGTGGGGCCCGGTGTCGTCCTCGTACCGCAGATCGTCGTCGTAGATCGTCTCTTCCGCTGTCATGGCCCACCCTCCCGCGACCTCGGTCCCCGTGGCGGAATGCGCTCCCTCCTCGCGGCTCTGGCATGCCGCGAATCGGCACCCCCACCCGGGCCTTTTGATCGGCGCATGCTCGGACCGTCATGCCTGTTCATGATAGGTCCCTGGCCGAAGAGGCGTCAATCAAAAGTTTTGACGATGCGGGGCCCGGGGACGGCTTTTCGGTTTGGTGTTTCTGGGGTAATATCCAGGCGCAGCCACTGTTTGTTCGCCGCCAATAGCCGCCTGGCGGCATGGACGACCCCGGACGGACCGGCGGCGGGGAGAACCGGCCGATCCTGGCTGTGAAGTCCGGCAAGGGGTCGTGCCCTGCGCTTCGGGGGAAGCGCAACCCGGGAAGGGAGCGGCAGCGTCCACCAGCCCAGGAACGGGCACGGGGCCAAAGGGGCCCGGGCCAGCGGAGGAGCCGACGTGTGCTGGCAGTGCGATTCGATTGGAGACGTTGAGGACCGCCGCGAGATTGACCCAGCCATCGAGACCGCAACGCAGGAGTGCCTGGGGCGCCGGCGCGTTTCCCGGCGGAACCTGCTCCGGGGGGGCCTGGGCCTGCTGGCGTGGCCGGTCGTGCAGGCGTGCGCGACGGTGCCGGTCACGGGTCGCTCCCAGTTGCGACTCATTTCCGAGCAGGAAGAGGCGCAGATCGGGGTCGCGGCGTTCAATGAGTTGCGCCAGAAGGAAGTCCGGGAGCGGCGCTTGCTGACGGAACGCGACGATCCGGCCGCCCACGCCTGGGTCAAGGGCGTGACGGATCGGGTGATCTGGGCCTCGGGCCTGGGGAGCAGGTATCGCTGGGAGTACATGATCATCAACGCCCCCAAGACGGTCAATGCGGCTGCCATCGCCGGCGGGCGCATCATGGTCTATACCGGCATCCTGCCGGTGGCGCGGGACGATGCGGGCCTGGCGACAATCATCGGGCACGAGGTGGGGCACGTGATGGCGCACCATACGGCCGAACGTATCTCGCAGAACGAGTTGGTCAACCTCGCCGCGGTGGCGGCAGGGACGGCAGGCGTAAGCAATGTGACCATGGCCGCTTTGGGGTTGGGAGCACAGGTGGGCTTTCTGCTTCCGTACAGCCGCGCCCAAGAGAGCGAGGCGGACCACATCGGCCTCCTGCTCATGGCCAAGGCCGGATACGACCCCCGGGAGTCGGTGGGACTGTGGCAGCGGATGGCCCAGAGCGGCGGGGGCAGACCGCCGGAGTTTCTCTCGACCCATCCGAACCCGGAGACGCGGATCGTGAACCTCCAGGGCTGGATGCCACAGGCCTGGCAGTATTTTCAGAACAACAGTCTGCCGCTGCCAAGCCTTCGGTAGGATGATGGCTGGCGGTTCAGGGGGGCACCCAAGACGCACGGCCCGCCTCGCGTGCGTGAGCCGGGCCGGGGGCTCCGGGGGCGCCCCCGGATGGTACCCGGTTCAGCTCTTCCGCGAGGTTTTCGCGAAGAAACCGGCCATGAGGGGTTCAAGGTCGGCGGAGCCGCAGG
>JACQVO010000061.1 GCA_016209725.1 Candidatus Methylomirabilota bacterium
CAGATCCTGCTGGCCTACACCTGGCCGGGAAATGTGCGCGAACTCCGCAACGTGACGGAACGGGGGATGATCCTGTGTCAGGGGGAGACGATCCCGGTGGCCTGCCTCCCCGCGGAATTGCAGCAGCTCGGCGGGGGGGTGCCCGCTCCGCCGCCGATTCCCGCCGCGGCGGAGGCGCCCGCGGGGGCGCCGGAGGTCAGCCGATCCCCGGGGGGCCTGGCCACGCTGGAGGAATTGGAGCAGCGCTACATCCGTGAGGTGCTGGCCTCTGTCTCCGGGAATCGGAGCCAGGCGGCCCGTGTCCTCGGCATCTCTCGCTCAACCCTGCAGGACAAGATCCGCAGGTACGGCCTCACGTAGCCCTCCGTTGGTACAGCGCTTGCTTCCTTGACGGCGTAACCGTCCGAATTCCGATTCCCGGTCAGCCAGATTGTCCGAATATCTGACAGGAGCCCACATGCCCGGGGGCGCCCGCATCCTTCTCGTTGACGACGAACCGACAATTCTGCTGGGCCTTTCCCACGTTCTCCGGCGGGCCGGGGCGGAGGTGATCACCTGCCTCGGACGCGATGAGGCCGAGGAGGCCATTCTGAATCAGACCTTCGACCTGGCCCTCCTGGACGTCCGCCTTTCGGGCAGCGAGGCCCGCGCCGGCCTGGATCTCCTGACGCTGCTGAAGCAACGCTCCCCCCGCACCCATGTCATCGTCATGACCGCCTTCGGGACGGACGAGATCCGCCGCGAGGCGATGGCGCGCGGTGCGTCCCATTACTGCGACAAGCCGATCAACTTGGAGCACCTCATGGGGCTGCTCCGGAATCTTCGCCCGGTGCCCACCTGCTAGCTCCCCCCGGGACTCCCGCAGAAGCAGAAACGCCCTTCCGGGCATCGCACCGGAAGGGCGTTCGCTTCCGTCGTTCACGTTTCACGTTTCCCGGCCGGGGAGGCGGTCTCCTCGCGGGACAGGATGATCTCTCCGCCCTGGAGGTCCACCTGGATCTGATCTCCGTCCTGGAACTCCCCATCGAGCAGGCGGCGGGCCAGGGGGTCCTGCACCAGGCGCTGGATCGCCCGCTTGAGGGGCCGCGCCCCGTAGAGGGGATCGAATCCCTCGCGGGCAAGAAACTCCTTCGCCCGTTCGGTGACGTTGAGCTCCAGCTTTCGGCCGGCCAGGCGGCGTTGGAGATGGCCCAACTGGATGCCCACGATCTGCTTGATCTGGATTGCCCCCAACCGATGGAAGATGACCGTTTCGTCCACGCGGTTCAGGAATTCCGGACGGAACGCCGTCTTCAGCAGCTCCCCGATCTTCTCCCGGATCTCGGCATCGTCCAGATCCTCCTGGAGATACTGACTCCCCAGGTTGGACGTCATGATGATCAGGGTGTTCTTGAAATCCACGGTGCGCCCGTGGCCGTCGGTCAAGCGGCCTTCGTCCAGGACCTGGAGCAGGATGTTGAAGACCTCGCCGTGGGCCTTCTCCATCTCGTCGAAGAGGACGACGGTGTACGGCCGGCGGCGGACCGCCTCGGTAAGGTAGCCACCCTCCTCGTATCCCACGTAGCCGGGCGGGGCGCCGATCAGGCGAGCCACCGAGTGCTTCTCCATGTACTCGGACATGTCCAGACGGACGAGGGCCCGTTCATCGTCGAAAAGGAACTCGGCTAGCGCTCGGGCCAGCTCCGTCTTGCCGACCCCCGTCGGCCCCAGGAACAGGAACGAGCCCAGGGGCCGGTTCTCGTCCTGCAATCCCGCCCGCGCCCGCCGGATGGCATTGGAGACCGCCATGATGGCTTCGGCCTGACCCACCACGCGCTGCCGCAGCCGGTCCTCCATCCTCAGGAGCTTCTGGGCCTCGGCCTGGAGCATCTTGGCCACCGGGATCCCGGTCCAGCGCGAGACCACTTGGGCGATGTCCTCCTCGTCCACCTCTTCCTTGAGCATCCGCTCCGGCCCCTGCACGGCGGCCAGGGCGGCCTGTTCGGCTGTGAGTTCCTTCTCCAGTCCCACCAGGCGGCCGTACCGGATCTCGGCGACCCTCCCCAGGTTCCCCTCGCGCTCCGCCTTCTCCGCGGCCAGCCGGGCTGTCTCGATCTGCTCCTTCAGCGCGCGGATGCGCTGGATGATGGCTTTCTCCTTCTCCCAGCGGCCGCGCAGGACGGTCTCCTGTTTCTCCAGCTCCGACAGCTCGGCTTCCAGCCGCTCCAGGCGGTCCAGGGTGCCCGGGTCGGTCTCGCGCTTCATCGCCTCCCGCTCGATGTTGAGCTGGCGGATCTTGCGTTCGACCTCGTCCAGTTCGGACGGCAGGCTGTCAATTTCCATCCGGAGCATGCTGGCCGCCTCGTCCATCAGGTCAATGGCCTTGTCGGGGAGGAAGCGATCGGTGATGTACCGGTGGGACAGGGTCGCCGCGGCCACCAGGGCCGCGTCCCGGATGCGCACCCCGTGGTGGACCTCGTATCGCTCGCGCAGTCCGCGCAGGATCGAGATCGTGTCCTCGACGCTGGGCTGGCGGACGAGGATGGGCTGGAAGCGCCGCTCCAGGGCCGCGTCTTTCTCGATGCGCTTCCGGTACTCGTCCAGCGTGGTCGCACCCACGCAGCGGAGTTCCCCGCGGGCCAGGGCGGGCTTCAGCATGTTGCTGGCATCCACCGCCCCCTCGGCCGCCCCGGCGCCCACCAGGGTGTGCAACTCGTCGATGAACAGGATGATGCGGCCCGAGGCCTCGGTGACCTCCTTGAGGAGGGCTTTGAGCCGGTCCTCGAATTCCCCCCGGTATTTCGTGCCGGCCACCAGCGCCCCCAAGTCGAGGGCCACGACCCGCTTCTCCTTGAGCGACTCGGGGACGTCCCCGCGCACGACGCGCTGGGCCAGGCCCTCCACGATGGCCGTCTTCCCGACGCCCGGCTCGCCGATCAGCACCGGGTTGTTCTTCGTCCGCCGCGAGAGCACCTGGATCACCCGCCGGATCTCCTCATCACGGCCGATCACCGGATCCAGCTTCCCCTTCTGGGCCAAGTCCGTGAGGTCCCGGCTGTAACGCTCCAGGGCCTGGTACTTCTCCTCCGGGCTGGGGTCGGTGACGCGCTGGCCCCCCCGCATGGACTGGAGGGCGGCGTAGACACCGTCCTTGCTCACGCCGTTCGCCCGCAGCACCTGGGCGGCAACGCCCGAGGCGTCCTCCAGAATTCCGAGGAACAGGTGTTCGACGCTGATATATTCGTCCTTGAGCCGTCCGGCCTCCTCCTGGGCCCGCTTGAAGATCTCGTTCAGCCGTGGCGTGAGGTATGTCTGCGTCGGCCCGTAGACCTTTGGCAATCTCCCGAGTTCCTCGCGAAGGGCGGCAGCGATCTTCCTCGGGCTTGCGCCCACCTTCTGCAGCATGGGAATCAGGATCCCCTCTTGCTGATCGGCCAGGGCCAGAAGCAGGTGCTCGACATCCACTGCTTGATGCTGCATCTCATCCGCCGTCTTTTGGGCGGCCTGAATGGCCTCCTGGGCCTTGAATGTAAACTGGTCGAACCGCATGTGAATCTTCTCCTTCTTCTAACTAAAAAGTCAATCCAGATATGATTGCTTTGACAATATGAAACCTGAGCCATATTATGTCAAGTATTTTCATTAGAGAACACAGGTAGCAGCATAAGCAGGTGTCAGCCCTCTGAAAAAGGTGGGCGAAGGACCCCATGCCGGCGAAGGATCGATTCGATGGCCTGGCGATCCTCATCGCCCGCTGGCGCGAGCGGGGGGGACGGACGCCCGTTGCCCAACCCGACCAGGGCGCATGCGGCCTTGAGGGCGGGCAGCCAGTGGCCGTGTCCGTGCAGTGTGGCGAGGTTCGTGATCTGGCGTTGGAGATCGGCGCAGGTCGCGGCATCCCCCTTCGCCGCGGCCTCACGGAGGGAGACGAACAAGCGGGGAGCGAAGTTGGCCATCCCCGGCACCAGTCCATCCGCCCCCAGCAACAGACTTGCAGCACCGAGGGATTCGTCTCCCGGCAGGACACGAAACGTCGGCCGCGCCTGTTTCACGGCGAGGAACTGTTGAAACGCCTCGAAGCTGCCCGCCGAGTCCTTGATGCCCAGGAAGAGGCCGTTGCACCCGCCTCCCAGGATGTGCTCCACCAGCCCGCCAATGGCGGGGCCATCCGGATCCCCCGAGATGGTCAGCGGGGAGATCATCGGCGGAACCACGCCACAGAGCGCCGTCTCCCACGACCACCCCTTGCCGGTCCCACCTCTCCGGTCCACCGTTTCCCCCCTTCCCCGCTTCATCCGGATACCCCTCTCAAGGTCAGCTCCTCCGCCCGGTGGCAGCTCACGAAGTGGCCCGGCTGGATCTCCCTGAGCCGGGGGGTTTCGGTGCGGCAGGCGTCCACCGCATAGCGGCAGCGGGGGTGGAAGTAGCAGCCGGGGGGAGGATTGGCCGGGTCGGCGACCTCTCCCTCCAGGACGATCCGCTGAGAGCGCAGGCGCGGGTCCGGTTTGGGGACGGCCGACATCAGGGCCTCGGTGTAAGGATGCTTGGGCGTGGCGAAAAGGGGTGCCGTGGGAGCCATCTCCACGATGCGCCCGACGTACATGACGGCCACCCGGTCGCTCACGTGCTTCACGACGGAGAGGTCATGGGCCACGAAGAGGTAGGTGAGGCCGAGCTGGTCCTGTAGGCGCAGCATGAGGTTCAAGATCTGGGCCTGCACCGACACGTCGAGGGCGGAGACGGGCTCGTCGGCCACCACGAGGCTGGGGTTCAGGGCCAGGGCGCGCGCGATGCCGATGCGCTGGCGCTGGCCGCCCGAGAACGCATGGGGGTAGCGGCGCATGTACTCGGGCCGGAGGCCCACCAGCTTGAGCAATTCCGCCACGCGGTCGAGCTGCTCTTGTCGGCTGCCGATCTTGTTGGCCACCAGGGGCTCGGCCACGATGTCGAGGAGCGTCCGCCGCGGGTTGAGGGACGAGAAGGGATCCTGGAAGATCATCTGCATCTGGCGGCGGAGCGGCCGGAGCTCGCCCTTGGACAGGGTGGCGACGTCCACCACCGACCCGTCCTCGGGCCGGAAGAGGATCTGGCCCGCCGTGGGGGAGATCGCCCGCAAGACGCACCGGGAGGTCGTGGTCTTGCCGCAGCCGCTCTCACCCACGAGCGACAGGCACTCACCCTTCTCCACGAAGAAGCTCACGTCATCCACGGCGCGGACGTGGCCGACCACGCGACGCATGACCCCGCGGCGGATGGGAAAGAATTTCTTCAGACTGTTGACCTCGAGCAAGCGGACCGGCGATCCCATGATCAGGTCCGATCGTAGAGGAAGCAGCTCACCGCCTGCCCGTCGCCCACGACCGTGAGCCCGGGCTCGGCCTTGTCGCACGTCCCTGGCATGAAGTCTGGGCAGCGGGGATGGAACGGACAACCTGCCGGCCGATTGTAGGGGTGCGGGATGGAGCCGGCGATGGTCGGCAGCTCCGCCCGGGCGGTGGAATGGATGCTGGGGATAGACCGGAGGAGTGCCTGGGTGTATGGGTGCTTGGCGTTGTGGAAGATGGCGTCCGCCGGGCCCTCCTCCACCACGCGCCCCAGGTACATGACCACCACGGTTTCGCACATCTCGGCCACCACGCCCAGGTTGTGGGTGATCAGGATGATGGTCATCCCCTCCCGCTCCTGCAGGGAGCGCAGGAGGTCCAAGATCTGCGCCTGCGTGGTGACGTCCAGCGCCGTCGTCGGCTCGTCGGCGATGAGGATGCGCGGGCCGCAGGAGAGGGCCATGGCAATCATGGCGCGCTGGCGCAGGCCCCCGCTGAGCTCAAAGGCGAACTCGTCGATGCGCCGCTCGGGCTTGGGGATGCCCACAGAGCGGAACGCGGCGATGGCCCTTTCGCGCGCCTCCTGCGTACTGACGGGGTGATGCAGCCGGATCGTCTCAACGATCTGGTTGCCGACTGTGTGAACGGGACTGAAGGAGGTCATGGGCTCCTGGAAGACCAGCCCGATGTCCCCGCCCCGGATCTGGCGCATCTCCTGGCTTTGCGGGTCGAGCTGGGCCAGGTCCACCTGGGAGCCGTTCTGCTGCAGCAGGATGGCGCCCCCCACGATCCGACCGGGCCGCTCCACGATCCGGAGGATGGAACGGGCCGCCACGCTCTTCCCGCAGCCGCTCTCGCCCACGATGCCGAGCGTCGTCCGCGGCAGGAGGTCGAAGCTGGCCCCATCCACCGCCTTGACGGTGCCCTCGTCCGGGAAGAAGTAGGTCTTCAGGTCGCGCACCGAGAGGATCGGCGCCGCGCTACTCTCCGTGACTGTGTTGATCACTTGTCCGCTCTTCCTCCGTCCCTTCCAAAGGTGGCCGTCGAGGGCCTTTCGACAGCGACCGGGAGATCCGACAGTCCCGCCTCGGCGGGATCACTATCCCTGTCGGATATCGCTGTCGGTTCTTCGTCTCATTGTCCGTAGGGATCCGCGGCGTCGCGCAGACCGTCGCCCATGAAGTTGAAGGCCAGGATCACGATGGTCACCGGGATCGAGGGGATCAGCAGCCAGGGCGAGATCGCCAGGGCCTGGATGTTCTGCGCCTGCTGCAGGAGGACGCCCCAGCTTATGGCCGGCGGCCGCAGGCCCAGGCCGAGGAAGCTGAGGGAGGTCTCGCTGATGATCATGGCCGGGATGGCCAGGGTCGTGGCGGCGATGATGTGGCTCAGGAACGACGGCACCAGGTGCGTGAAGATGATCCGCATCTGCCCGCAGCCGCACAGCTCCGCCGCCATGACGAAGTCCTCCTGGCGGAGGGAGAGGAAGCGGCCCCGCACCACCCGGGCCAGCTCGGTCCAGCCGATGAGCGAGATGATGATGGTGATGGCGAAGTAGATCTGGATAACGGTCCAGTCGTTGGGCAGCGCGGCTGCCAGCCCCATCCACAGGGGAATGGTCGGGATGGAGCGCAAGATCTCGATGACGCGCTGGATGATGGTGTCGAGGACGCCCCCGTAGAGGCCCGAGATGCCTCCCAGAAAGACCCCCAGGATCAGGCTGAGGCTGACGCCGACCAGCCCGATGATGAGCGAGGTCTGCGTCCCGTACATGAGGCGGGACCAGAGATCGCGCCCCTGCTCGTCGGTGCCCAACAGGAACAGGGTCTCCTCCGCGGTTGCTCCCTCGACGCCGATGAGGTGGCGATCCATGGGAATCAGGCCGAACACCCGGTACTCGAAGCCCCGGGCGAAGAAGCGCACCGGGATCTTCTTCTCCGGGTCCGGCGTATAGACCCGCTTGAACGTGGCGGGGTCGCGCTTGCCGGTGAGGCCGTAGACGTGGGGGGCGAAGCGCCCCTCGTCGAACCAGTGGATCCGATGCGGCGGGAGCAGGGACCGCTGGGCCTCGGAGGCCAGGGGGTCCGAATAGGCGAGGAAATCGGCGAAGACCACCACCAGATAAAAGAGAAATACGATCACCGTGCTGAGCATGGCCAGGCGGTGCTTCTTGAACCGCCACCACATGAGCTGCCACTGGGTGGCGACAGAGATCCGCTCCTCGGCTACCGAGGGCAGCAGCGCGACCTCCTCGTCAACAACCGCTCCGGGGCGAACCGTGGGCTCGGTCATTGCCTCCCCTCGAACCGGATGCGGGGATCAATCCACATCAGGAGGAGGTCTGAGATGAACGTCCCGATGACCGTCATGACGCCCAGCAGCAGGACGATGGTCCCGGCCAGGAACATGTCCTGGGCCACCAGAGACTTGAGGAGGAGCGGCCCCACCGTGGGCAGGCTCAGGACCAGCGAGACGATGATGCTCCCCGAGACCACATACGGGAGCAGGTACCCGATGGTGCTGGCGAACGGGTTCAGGGCCACCCGGACCGGATACTTGATGATCAACCGGCCCTCGGACAGGCCGCGGGCGCGGGCGGTAACGACGTAGGGCTTGCCCAGCTCGTCCAGCAGGTTCGCCCGCATGATACGGATGAGCTGCGCCGTCCCGGCCAGACCCAGGATCAGGGCCGGCAGGGGCAGGTGCTTCGTCAGATCCCAGAGCTTGGCGAGCGTCCAGGGGGCCTCGGCGAACTCGTCGGAGAAGAGGCCCCCGATGTTGGCGTTGAAGAGCGTGAAGCCGAAGTACATGAGGATCAGGGCCAGCATGAAGCTGGGGACGGCCAGGCCGATGAAGCCGATGAAAGTGGCCACGTAGTCCCCCCACGAGTACTGGCGCACCGCCGAATAGACGCCGATGGGCAAGGCCGCACACCAGGTGAAGATGATCGCCGCCACGGAAACCACCATGGTGAGATAGATGCGGTCCCCGATCACCTCCGCCACGGGCCGGCCGTATTCCAGGGCCATGCCGAAATTCCCCTGGAGGACCATCTTCATCCAGCGGATGTACTGGATGTACTGCGGCTGGTCCAGGCCGTACTGCTGGCGGAGGGCATTCGCCTCCTGCTCGGAGACGAAGCTGCCCGAGGACGACATCTGGGCGATGTAGGAGGTGATGTAGTCACCCGGCGGAAGTTGGATGACGACGAAGGAGAGGACGGAGACCGCCCACGTCGTGAGGATGGCCAGAATCAGCCGGCGCACCAGATACGCAAGCATTTCCCGCCCCCCCTGTCGAGGGACGGCGACCGCCCGACACGGCGTCGGGCGGTCGCCTCAACCATGAACCCTCGTTTCCGGGCTACGACTTGAAGAAGAACGTGGCCGGATGCGAGCTGCAGGGGGTCCGGGCGTGCTGGGCATTGACCTGACGGGACGGGATGTTGCCGAGCTTCTTGCTCACGATCCGAACACCCATGGCCGCCGGCGACTGCCCGACCGTCCCGATGCTGTACTGCTCGTCCACCATGATCTTCCAGATTTCCTGCGCGATCTTGTAGCGCTCCTGGGGTTTCTTGCCGGCCGCGGAACGAAACAGCTCCAGCGCCTTCTTGAGCTGCGGGTCCTTCGGCTCCTTGCCCTGGGTCCCGCCGCTGGCGTACCAGTTGGCGATGGGGTGGCCGAGCAGGGCCTCCACCGGGTCCACCGGCAGGGCGTGACGCGGGAAGAGGTAGATGACCTCGGACCCGTCGTTCAGCCAGATGGCGATCTGGTGCTCGTTGGCCTTGATCCGCGTGAAGTAGAGGCTCCGCTCCACCTCCTTCACGTCGCCTTGGATGCCGATCTTCTTCCACTGCTCCTTGATCATCTCGCCGATCTGGGTGTGCGGGATGAAAGAGCCGGCCGCGGTGAGCATCTCGATGCGGAGCCGCCCCTTGCCATCCGTCCGCAGGCGGTAGCCCTCGGCGTCCTTCTTGATGAGGCCCGCATTGTCCAGCAGTTCGTTGGCCTGCTTCGGGTTGTGGCTGGACCATTTCTTCCGCCACTCGGGGCCGGGGCTGTACGGAATGCTCTCGGCCGGGGCCACGGAGCCCGGCGTGCCCACGCCCAGCCAAAAGGTCTCGTTGATCTGTTCCCGGTCGATGCCGAGGGAGAGTGCGCGGCGGAAGTCCCGCGACAGGAGCCACTTGGCAACCTCGGGATCGGCGTCGTAGGCCTGGTTGCATTGAAGAGTCGCGTCGGAGCCGTTCAGGGCCGGATCCAGCCGCACGTCGTAGTTCCCCTTGGATCGGTTCTCCAGGAACACCGGCAGCTTGGCCAGGGCGGTGTGGCGCTCCTGCAGGTCGTACTGGCCCGCGATGGCGCGCAGGTTCAGCACCTCCAGGTTCTCGGCCAGCGCCATGCTGATCTTGTCGATGTAGGGGAGCTGGTTGCCCTCGGAATCGATCCCGTAGTAGTAGGGGTTGCGCTCCAGCCCCCAGGTCGGGGTGTTGATCGGGCTCACCGTCTTCCAGGGGCCCAGCGTCGGTAGATCGGGATTCAGGCGCCAGTCCCAGCGGCTCTTGATGTAGCTCACCCAGCCGTCGAAGCCCGCCGCCTTGGCCTTCCGGTCCAGCTCGTCCCGCGAGGAGTACTTGGGGAGGTACTGCTTCACGTAGTGGGCCGGCATGTAGGCGCCCATGGTGCGGCCGAAATGCTGCTGGGTGGCCTGGCCGCCGCCCATGGCCGTGCTGCCCGCCAGGATGTCCACGAAGAGGTAGTTCGGGTCGGGGAACTCGAAGACCACGGTGTAGTCGTCCCGCTTCCGCAGCGCTCCGGGCTTGCCATTGACCATGAAGTCAGGGTTCGGGGTCGGTTGGAGGTCCTTGTTCAGGTAGATGTCCTCATACCAGAATATGAAGTCGTCGGCCGTGAACGGGGTCCCGTCGGACCACTGGTGCCCCTTCCGGAGCAGGATGGCGATGACCCGACCGTCGTCGCTCACCTTCCAGTCCCGCGCCAGGCAGGGCATGACCTTGGTCCCGGTGTAGTCCCAGAACAGGATCTTGTCCGTGGAGACGATCCGGTTGCCGTTCTCGCCGTCGCCCGGCCCGGTGAACCCGCGCCGCCACGTGCCGCCATACTTGCCGATGCTATGCACGGGCTTCACCACCAGCGGCTCTTCGGGAATCCGCTTCTCCACCGGGGGAAGCTTTCCCGCCTTGACCAGCTCGGCCAGCATGGGCGCCTCGCTGAACTTCTTGGGGAACCTGGCGGGGTCGAGGATGAGCGTCGGCCCCTCCAGCTTGCCGATAAGCTGAGCGCCGATCTTCGGATCGGTCTTCTCGGCGGCGGTCGCCAGAGCGGGAGTCAGGCCGGCCAGGGCGATACCACCCGTTGCCAGCACCGCGTCTTGGAGAAACTCTCGTCGTGTAATGCGCCTTCCTTTGCGCGACATAACGCCATCCTCCTCTTGCTCTGCCGGGTTGGGGGCGACGGCCCACCGACGCCAGGCAGTCTGCCCTCGGATCATGCGACGGTGAGGCGCTCCAGCGGCCCCTCCGCCGGTCCCTGCGCCGAACGGAGAAAGCTGGCGGGAGTCTATTCGGCGCGCGCGGGCGCTGTCAATGACATTCTCGAATTCGGGGGCAGGAAAGACGGGAGCTTAGAGGGAGCAGGTTGGCAGAACATAGCACACCGATGCACGGCGACGCAACCCCCGCGCAACTGGAATTCGAGGAGGACGCTCAGATGAGAACGCGAGGACCGCCGATCACTGGTCGGGAAAGCACAAGAGGTGGCCGCAAGGGTGGGATCGTGGAAATGTGACGGCACAGCGCGCGCGGAGGGCGTATCTTAGGGGCATTGCCGGGAGAACCGTGGTCAGCACGGCGGAACCAAAACCTGGCGCGAGCCCAAGGGAGAGCCCATGAGAAACGGTCAACCCGAATTCGTCACCGTCGGCGAGGTGGCCAGGATCCTCGGCCGCGGGCGGCATGAACCTGGAGAAGCGCGCCGCAGAGGTGCAGGTCCATATCGGGCAGGCGACCGAAGCACAGGCCGCGTGTGGCGAGCGGGCGCCGGCCAGGACCCGGAGTTGATATCGTGAAGGCTCTCAGGTAACGTGACGGCAGTGAAGCACGGCGGGCACCAATCGAATAGACTCCGGGAGGCTCCGGCCTTCCGGGACGCGAGGCCCTGGGTTCGGCTGCCCGCCGTGCGCCCGGGGCCTCGCTGTTTTCAGCGGGGCGGCATGCGGGGGCAGATAGACGTGAGACTTCAATACGCGGAAGCTTTCCGACGATGATCGTGTACCTGGACGAGTCGGGCGACCTGGGGTTTTCTGAAGCAAGTAGCAACCACTTCATCATCGGCTTCTTGGCGACAGAGACCGAGGTAACCCTGAAGCGACGGGTCAAGCGAGTGAAGGAACAGTTTGGCCTCGGCCCGAAGATCGAGGCCAAGGCTTCCGACAGCTCTCCAGATCTTCGGCGAGCTATGCTCCGGGCGGTCAGGGCCTCCGGCGCTGAGATACACGCGATCACCGTGTTCAAAGCCCATGTCCACAAGAGGCTCCGGGAGAAGTGGATTCGCGGGAGTCCTATGGCCTCCAGGCGGCGGACTTCGTGACCAACGCCCTCTTCAGAGCAAGGGAACGCGGGGACTGGTCCCTCTGGAACGTGGTCCGAGAAAACGTGGTGATGTCTCAGAAGCTCTACGAGGTGGGCCAAACGGAAAAACCCACCTGAGGGGTGGGTTTGTGGCGGACCCTGCGGCGCAACTGGCTGCCTATCCAGCTTATACCACCCTTCCGGTGATATGCGGCCCGCAGGACTTACCCGCCAACGGCAGTATGGGGGAATGACCATGGCCCTGTCAAGGTCTATCTTCGCTGAGAACCCAATCGATTACATGATGTTGGTTTGATAGAGAAGTCGGAAGTGACGGAGGGGGCGCCGGGACTTCCGGAGGGTGATCGCCCGCCGGGAGATCTACGTGCAGTTCTGGCCCAGAAATAAGAACCCCGAACCCTAGCCTTTCGGCACGCACCCCACAAGGGGGACAGCTCGGGTTCGGGGCAATTCCGAGGGTGACGTTACCTCGACGGTGTTGACCCCGTCAAGGGTCTTGTAGTGCGAGGCTGTCCCCGGCCCCCCGTGCGCGACGGGAAAAGGCCTCTCGGGGCCCTGGGTCTGGCTGCCCGCCGTGCGCCCGGGACCTCGCTGTTTGGAGACCCACTCACCGATCATTCCGCGCTGCTGCCAGACGCCCGCTCGAACCTGCGAGTGCGTGGGGGCTTCGATGACTCGAAGGCAGACACCTGAAGAGCGCGAGCTGAGCCGAAGGCAAGCCGATCTGGCATCCCTCGAGACCGAACTCGCGCAGCGCGAACTGGACCTGGCTACCTTCCAGGGAGAGTTGCGGGCCTTTGAGGCACGATACCTCCGCATCGTAGGCACCCGCTATGCTGCCCTGGATGAGCTGGAGGCCCAGTTTGCTGAAGTCCAGGCGCGCCACAGATACAAGGATCCCGGCGCACAAGAGCGGGCGACGCGGGCTCGGGCCCAGGCCCAAGAATCGGCTCAGGCAACTGGGGCTACATCTGAGCCAGCGCAGGCGACCGAGTTCAAGCCTTCGGATGAACTCAAGAAGCTTTACCGAGAAGTCGCAAAGCGCCTCCACCCCGATTTAGCCACTGAGGATGAGGAGCGAGCCCGTCGCACGGAGCTCATGGCCGAGGCTAATCGCGCCTATGAGGAGGGTGATGAAGCCCGCCTACGGGCGATCCTCCACGAGTGGGAAAGCAGTCCGGAATCCGTCAAAGGCGAAGGGCCCGGCGCGGACCTCGTTCGGATCATCCGTAAGATCGCCCAGGCCGAGGAACGGCTCAACGTGATTGACGCCGAGATGAGTGAACTGAGAGCATCCGACCTTTATCGGCTAAAGGTCAAAACGGATGAGGCAGAGGCCGAGGGCCGCGACCTCCTGGCCGAAATGGCCGCGCAGGTGGACCAGGACATCGCTGCTACACAGAAACGTCTGGCCGAGCTGACCCGGAAGGGGTCGAAGCCATGACCGACGAGCAAACATCCAATCCAGAGAGTTTGGCAACCTCGGGCCCGCGTGGCCTCACCGCACGATCACAAGGACTGGTCGCGCGTAGCCTGGATCTCCTTGCCAAGCGAGTGCGAGCTGCTGAACGTCCAGCGGACCAGTCGCAGGACGGCAGGTCAGTTCCGAACGATCCCTGGTCGTGGTTTGAGAATGGGTTTAGCGCTTGTTGGGCGAAAGACTGGGCAAGAGCCGTGTACGCTTATGGGGAGGCCCTTCGTCTGAAGCCTGACTATGACTTGGCCTGCGTCGGCCTAGGGCTGGTACACCGGAGCCAGCGCCAATACGCTCAAGCGATCTTGAACTTCCAGGAAGCGCTGCGCCTTGAGCCCGACGCTGTGGTTGCCTGGTATGCCCTAGGGGAAGCGTATCTCCGTCAAGGCAGCACGTCTCAGGCTACGGAGGTGTACGAGCGCCTCAAGATCCTAGATCCCGTCAGGGCTGACAGCTTTCTCCGGAACATACTCCACCCAGGGCCCGAAGCACCCCCCATGTCCGTCGCACGGAGCGAGGGGCAAGGTATGGCTATGGTGCAGGAGGAGTTCGAATCGGAGGCGGATGATGAGATAATGGGGCTGCGGCGCCGCGATGACCCAAGGCAGCAGCTCCTACAGAAGAGAAGATTGAGCAGGTCAGGATGATTATGATTGACGCCCTGGGTAACATCAGTAGTGGACGACTTGGTATACGGAGACATCCTGGACCTCGACCCCGGCTCCCTTCTCCCAGTGTGGTGGCCGACGGTAGCCGATGAAGGACCATTCGAGTTGATGACCTACGAAGACCGTATGGTGACGTTCCGCGAGCAACTGGAGAACCTGATCAGCGTGCAAGTGTACGGCCCCGACATCATCACGCGCAGCCGGCCGTTTCTGTCAGTGACGCCGACCGAGGAGATTGCAACGCCGGAGATTGTCCTGGAGTGCTTGCGCCAACTTCGTTCTGTGTTCAGACCGGACTTGCTATGACGGGGGCAGGACCCATAACACCACCCCGCGCTCTCACCCGACGGGGAGGGCGATTCCAGCGCCCTGACCGAAGGTTCCTACATCAGGCTCAGAGCGGGCCGCGATGATTACCTTGCGCTGCGCTTGTGGCGAGATGATCCACGCGGAGGAACGGCACGTCGGACGGCAGGTCCGATGTCCCCGCTGTGATCGCCCTATCGAGATTCGCCAGCCCGCGCATTCCCCTGGGCCGAATGCCAAACCGTTCGGGGAGGCCTCTTCCGCTCCCTCCTGGCGTTCATCGCGCGCAAGATGGACGGCCCTGACGCCGCTCACGAGGGTCCTGATCGGTGGAGCCCTGATCGGTATCGTGGGTATCCTGCTCTGGGGTCCCAGGGGACACGCTCCAAACCCTTCGACTCCTGCGGAGTCACCTTCAGCTCAAGGACAGCCATCCCCCGGGGCTCCTCGGAAAGCCGACCGACCCTCGGTTAGTCTAACCACAGGGACCGAATTGAAGCACTTCGGAGGGAGAAGGGGCCTGGGTGCACCGACCGTTGACAACGGGACGGAACGGGACGCCGCGGTGAAGTTGGTCGAAGACAGCGCGCCGCCGAGGACAAGGCGGGCCTTCTACGTTCGGTCGAGGGATTCCTGGAAGATTCAAGACATCGCGCCCGGGCGATACATCCTCAGATTCGCATTGGGGATTGATTGGGACGAGAGCATCGGCCGGTTTTCCGTGGAGCCGGCCTACCCTTCGCGACGGGAAAAGGCCTTCCCCAGGTCGGGGCTGGTTAGTAGCTGTGCACCCGGGGCTTTGCTGTTTCTGAGAGACATTGGAGGCGGGAAAGGCCACGCGGGGCCCATACTCTCTACCGCTCAGTCGATGCGCCGCAAGATAGAGGCGCCAAGGAGCAGCCGTGGCACGAAAGGACCTCGGAGACCAGGAACGGGAGCGAGTACGCCAACTGATCCGCGCAAGGTTTTGCACTCAACTCGCTGCGTGTAGTGACCTTCATGCTGTGGTCATTAATGTGATCGCGCAGCGGACTCCTCTATCGGCGCCAGCGGAAACCGCGGCAGGTCCTGCTGTTATGTTCTTGTTCGGGAAAATCTTGAGGAGCTTTAATGCCACTCGCATTCTGGTATATGAGGGCTATGGCCCTGACGCGATGGTAGTCGCACGTTCTCTGGTTAATGCGACCATTGATCTGGGGTACATAGGAGCAGCGGATTCCGAGGAGCGAGCGAGGCAATGG
>JACQVO010000062.1 GCA_016209725.1 Candidatus Methylomirabilota bacterium
GTACGAGCGGGGAATCGTTGACGAAAGGCTCACGGGACGGCCGCTTCGGTTCGGGGACCCGAAGCTGGTCGAGGACCTCCTGGAAGATATTGCGGAGCGCCGGGGGCTCGGCGACATCCTGGCGGAGAGCACACACGCCGTGAAGATCTTCGGCCCGCCCTCGGCGGATTACCTCATCGCCGTCAAGGGCCTTCCCCAGAGCGACCCGCACGATCCGCGGATCGTCAAGAGCTTCGCGCTGGGCCTGGCCGTGGCCTCCCGGGGCGCGGACCACCTGCGGAACCGGCCGACGTTGGACTTCTTGAACCTGCCCGACGGGATGCGCCGCGACATCTACGGCCAGGAGGTGGACTCGGCGATCACCAGTTACATGACGAAGGAAGTCCTCGTCAAGTTCCACGAGGACATCTACGCCGTGGTGGACTCCCTGGGCCTGTGCAAGTTCATCTGCCATGGGTTCAATAGCCCGCACCTTTTGACCTACGATCACTTCGCTCGCCTCATCGAGCTGGCCTGCGGCCTCCGGTTCGATTCCGGGCATCTCCGGGAGGTCGGGGCGCGCATCGTGGATACCGAGCGGCTGATCAACCAGCGAGAGGGGCTGACTTCGAAAGACGACACGCTGCCGAAACGCTACTTCGACGACCCGTTGCCCCTGGGACCCTACGCCGGCGAGCGGATTGACCGCGAGCACTTTGAGGCGATGCGGGCGCGCTACTACGCCCGGCGCGGCTGGACGGACGACGGCCGGGTCACGCCATCCCGAATCGTCGAGCTCCAGTCCATCGGGGGGTAAGCGGGCAAGCGGAGGGGGAACATGGGTGATCGAATCAAGCTTCTGTTTGTCTGCACGGGGAATTCCGCCCGAAGCCAGATGGCCGAGGGTTTCGCTCGGCATCTTGGTCAGGGCCGGATCGAGGCACACAGCGCCGGGATGGAGCCAAGCCGGCTGAACCCATTCGCAGTGGCCGCCATGCGGGAAAAGGGGATTGACATCTCCGGCCAGCAGTCGAAGGCCTTTGACGAGGATCTGGCGCGCCGGATGGATGTGGTAGTGACGGTGTGCGGCAACGCCGACGAGCGCTGCCCCGTCCTGCCCCCCGAGGTTCAGAAGCTCCATTGGCCGCTGGAGGACCCGTCGGTCGCGAAGGGGACCGACGCCGAGATCCTCGCGACCTTCCGGAAGTCCCGCGATGAGATCGAGACTCGGATCTTGGAGTTGACGAGGCACCTTGGATCTATTGAAGACTGATGAGCGGGTCGAAGGCGCTGCGAACCCATGTGACAAGGAGGCTGTGATGGGGAAAAGGGCGATGACTGGCGAGAAGCTGCCGGGACCGTTCGAGAAGTTCATGGAGGAGTTCCCGGCAGTCTTCCTGGGCTACGACGCCATGGGCAAGGCCGCCCATTCCGGCGGCCCGCTGGATGCCAAGAGCCGCGAGCTGGTCAAGCTGGGCATGGCGATCGGGGCGCGCCTGGAGGGAGCCACCCACTCCCACGTCCGCAAGGCCCTGGCGGCCGGGGCCACTGCAAAGGAAATCCGCCACGCGGCGGTCCTCGCCATCTCAACCCTTGGCTTGCCCACCATGATCATGGCAATGACATGGGTAGATGATGTCCTGGAGAAAAAGCGCCGGCGCTGAGGTCTGTCCCTCGGTCGCTGGTATAGGGGAACCACGAGGTCGGCGGGAGGTTGGTGCTGTCGATCCTGCGGGCGAGGGAATCTCCCGGCTGGCGGCGACTAGCGGAACAGCTCCGCGAGAGGGATCCCGAGACCTGGCAGGACATCCTCCCCTTCGAGGGTGTCTTGCTCTCGCAGCAGGCGGGCCGAGCCGTCTGCTCGATAGACCGTTACCGCTCTGGCCTGTGGGGCAATGATCCAGACCAGGCGCGCTCCACTCTCCAAGTAGTCCCGGACCTTCTGTTGGACCTCAACGGGGTTATCCGTGGGGGAGAGAACCTCTACGGCCAGGTCGGGGGCTCCCGAGAGGAAGCCTTCGGGCAAGCGCCCTCCCGGCAGCCTCTGCACGGAAACGAAGGCCACATCCGGGGCACGCACCCGCTCGGGATCGGCGGGAAGGTTCAGGACAAAGCCCACGTCTCCTGCGACCACTTCTCCGCCCCCATGTTCCCTTACGTGTCCTCCCAGCCAGGCACACGTTCTTACCACGATCTGCCCATGGACACCCCCCGCAGGTGCCATCTCTTTGACCTCGCCGTTGACCAGCTCGCGCCGGACGTCACCCTCTCCGAGTCGCCATAGATCCTGTGCCGTGACACGGGTCTTGAGAACCATCGGGCATGCCCCCACAAGAAGTTTCACGGGCACTATACCACCAGCGGACCGCCAAAGCCAGGACCGTTTTGACCTGAATTGACGCAGGGGTCTGCCGCGTCAGCGACCAGGGGTCCGCCCATGAAGCAGGCCAGTACGGGGTGCCCAGGCATGTATATTGCTCTATGAGCAATCAGTCATATTCGAGGAGCCAACCATGGTGGCTAAGCATGAGATCCAGGCGGACTTTCTTCAGGCGGTGGGACAGGCCACTCGGTTGCGGATTCTCGAGGTCCTGGCCGGGGGGGAGCGATGCGTCTGCGATATTCAGGTAGCGGTCGGAGAACAGCAGTCGAATGTTTCCAAACACTTGGCCATTCTCCGAAGGTCCGGGATCCTCACCGCTCGCCGGGAGGGGGGAAGAGTCATATATCGGCTCCGGAACGGGAGGATTTCGGAGTTCCTCAGGTGGCTTTCCGGTGTGACGCCACGGGATTTTTTTGGCGATGAGACATGATTGCATGGTCATATGAGTATTTACAAGTCATCTGAAATGGATCCGGCGGCTCCGAGCCGCCGAGGTGTTGAGGGCTGAAAAGTTACGAGGCCGCTGGCATGCGGACTCGTACTGGGACAAAAAGACCGAGGCCGTGGCATTTGGGACGGGGGCCGGTCTTCGGCATCAAATACGAGACTCCGATTGGAGGAGAATGCCAATGATCCCTGAACTGATCGTTGCGGGGTTGCACGCCGTGCAAGAGTACGTTGCGTTGCACGTGCTCACGTGCCTGATTCCGGCGTTCCTCCTGGCCGGGGCCATGGTGGCGTTCATCAACAAGGAGGCCATCATGGCGCGCCTGGGAGCAGCCGCCTCCAAACCGGCCAGCTTTGCCACGGCCACGGGCGCCAGCTTCTTCGTAGCCGCCTGCTCCTGCACGGTCATCCCGGTATCGAGTGGCATCTATTACAGTGGGGCTGGGATCGGCGCCGCTTTCATCCTGCTGTGGGTGGCGCCGGCTTCAAACCTGCTGTCCCTCATCTACACCGGGAGCATCCTGGGGGCGGAGATGGCCTGGGTGCGGGTGATCACCGCCGTGGTCATGGCCGGGATCGTCGGGACGGTCATGACGCTGGCCTTCCGCGAAGAAGAGGCCGAGCGCATGGCGGGCCAGGAAAACAACTCGAAGGCCGCCATTATCGCGCGGAATGACCTGATCTTATTGGGCCTGCTGGTCGTGAGCCTGCTGGCCCCGAATTACCTCGTGCAGGAGGGGCCATACAGCCGCAAGGTGCTGGTTTGGGTGATCGCCACCGCCATCCTGGCGGGCTACGCCCTGAAGACGAAGACGTGGGCCGAGCTCCGCCGGTGGATGGAGGAGACGTGGTGGTTTATCCGGATCATCTTTCCGTTGCTCCTGCTCGGCGTGTTCATCGTCGGCATCATCGGGGCCGTCCTTCCGCAGTCGTGGGTCCAGGGATATATGGGCGGCTCGGGGATTCTGGCTTCATTCTTTGCCACCATGCTGGGAAGCATCAGCTACTTCGCGACCATGACCGAGGCGCCGTTCGTCCACACCCTGATGGGACTGGGGATGGGCAAGGGGCCGGCCCTGGCCCTGTTGCTCACCGGTCCGGGCCTGAGCCTGCCCAACTGGCTGGCCATCGGCCGGGTCTTCGGTGCAAAGAAAGCCATGGTGTACGTCTCCACCATTATTGTCCTGGGCACCGTGTGCGGCTGGTTCGCCGGGACGTTTATTCTCTCATAGGTGAGGATGTCATCGCATCAGTGGAACCCGTCGGAAGGAGGCTTGGGACCATGATCAAGATCGAAGTGTTCGGGCCCGGGTGTCACCGCTGCCATGCCACCCAGGAGACAATCCGCAAGGCCATCGAGGCCGCCGGGGTGGAGGCAATGCTGACCCACATCAGCGATCCAAGAGAGATCGCGAAGAACCGGGTGTTCTTCACTCCCGCCGTACGCATTGACGGTGAGATGAAATCCACCGGGCGTGTACCCACGGCGGAAGAGATCAGCAAGTGGCTGATCGAACGGGCCGCGGCCTAGGGTCGAAGGACGCTGGACCTCGCGGTCCTTCCCTCAGCGGGTGTCTGGGGATGGCGAACCCCAGCAAGGGGCGGCCATGGAACAGCAGATCGTTATCAACCTCGTGATCTTCGGCTTGTCGTTCCTGTCAGGGATGCTGGGGCTGGGAGTGGCGTTCATTGCCATCCCCGCCCTCGGGCTGTTCGGCTTCGAGCTGAAGCACGTGATCATGCCCTGGGCCCTGCTCCTGAACGGCCTCACGGCCATCGCCGCTGCCGTCACCTACCTGCGAAAGAAGATGGTGGACCTGAAGACCGCGATCCCTCTGGTCATTCTGACCACCCTGGCGGCGCCGGTGGGCGTGTACTTTCTCCGGTTTGTGGAGACAGCCACGATCTGGTGGATCTTCGTCGGGGTGCTGATCTTCCTGGCGGTTCGCATGGCAACGAGGAAGGCGGCCGCCGACGCGCCGGATGTGACGGACATCCCCAATCGGAAACGGATTACGGCGTGTGTCATCGGGAC
>JACQVO010000004.1 GCA_016209725.1 Candidatus Methylomirabilota bacterium
CACGTGTTACTCACCCGTTCGCCGCTGTACTCATCCCCTTGCGGGGACTTTCTCGCTCGACTTGCATGTGTTAGGCACGCCGCCAGCGTTCGTTCTGAGCCAGGATCAAACTCTCCGAGTAATCTGTCTCTCTCTTGCGAGAGAACTCGGACCACCCCGTCTCTGGCAGACGGGGGTGGAATTGCGCGTGTGTCCACCCACAAGCCAGTAGCAATGATATTCAGTTGTCAGAGAACACAAGTGGCGGGCCGCAACACCTCCCGCCACACATAATCTAGAACGGTTGCTTCGCCCCGTCAAGCTCCGATCTGGATCGGCATACTCGTCCGGGGATCTGTATATATACTTCGACCGCCATCCCTTGTCAAGGACTTTTTCCTGCCGGTTTCCATATTTTTGAGCAGTATTCCAGGACACCAAACGACACTATTTCGATGGTAGAACCCTGTAAAATCGCCGCTTTCCGACCTGGAGCTGGTGCTCACGGTCAAGCCGGAGGCGGTACTCCCGGTCGGACACCACGGCTCCGTCCAGTTTCACCCCGCCCTGTCGGACCAGCCTACTCGCCTCGGAACTGCTTATCGTCCCTTTTCCACAGTGGGTGATAAGCTGGATAATCCAAACCTGTCCGTCATCTTTGATGAGGGCTTCATCGACCCGCACGACCCCTGCGTCCTCCGGGAATTGACGCGCACTGAACGTCTGGGCAAACCAGCGGGCGGCCTCCTCGGCCGCCTCGGCGGAATGGTACTGGGCGACCAGGCCCATGGCCAACCGCACCTTCGCGTCTCGCGGGTGTACCGTCCCATCCGCCATGCCGGTGCGGACGGCCTCAATCTCCTCCCTGGGAATGGCCGTAGCCAGTTCCATGTAGCGCACGATCAGGCCATCGGGAATCGACATGGCCTTTCCGAAGATCGTCTGCGGATCCTCGTCGATGCCGATGTAGTTTCCCAGGCTCTTGCTCATCTTCTGCACGCCGTCCAATCCCTCCAGGATTGGCAGCGTCATGATGACCTGCGGCTCCAGCCCGCTCTCCCGCATGAGCTCCCGACCGACCAGCAGGTTGAATTTCTGGTCCGTTCCCCCCAATTCCACGTCAGCACGCAAGGCGACGGAGTCGTACCCCTGCAGAAGGGGGTAAAGGAATTCGTGGAGGCTGATGGGACGCCCCTCCGCATAGCGCTTCTGAAAATCGTCCCGCTCCAGCATCCGGGCCACCGTATATCGGGCCGCCAGCGTAATGATGCCCTCGGACCCCAGCGCCTTTCCCCAGCGACTGTTGTATTCGATGATCGTCCGTTCCGGATCCAGGATTTTGAAAATCTGTCGCTTGTAGGTCTCCGCGTTCTGCTGAATCTGCTCGGCGGTCAGGGGCTTGCGGGTCTCGGATCGTCCGCTGGGGTCGCCGATCATCCCCGTGAAGTCGCCGATGAGGAAGATGACGTGATGCCCGAGCGCCTGGAACTCGCGGAGCTTGTGGATGACCACGGTGTGCCCGATGTGGAGGTCCGGTGCGGTGGGGTCCAATCCGAGCTTCACGCGCAGCGGCGTCGCTGTGCGCAGGGACCGGCAGAGCTTCCGATACAGCTCCTCCTCCACCAGGAGATCCACGGTCCTGGCCTTGAGCACCGCCACCTGTCGTCGCGCTTCCCGTTCTACGTCCATCTGGTTGGCTCCGATTCGCTCGGCAAGCGCATCTTGTACCACAGCGGTAGGGGTGTCGCAACCGAAAAGCCTCGCCCGGATTCAGCCGGCGCTCGGTCCCGCAACCTGCTCGATCATCCCTGGTGGCGCCGGAACCGTGCGACCTCCTTCATCCCTCCGCACGGGCCGGATGCCCCCGCAGAGGGAGTGTCTGCTTTGCAGGGGCAGGTTCCTGTGCTATAGTCTCATCGCAATGCCATTCAGGGAAGGCACCGGGCGATCATCCACCGGCCGTCAGGCCTCGGGCCGACGCCTGGCGGTGGCCAGCCTGTGGGGCCTGCTCATCGCCCTGGTCATCGGGGTCGGCGCGGGCGCCGGGGTACTCGTCGGGCTGCTGCGCGACCTGCCCAGCCTGGATGGTCTCGAGGAATACCAGCCCAGCATCACGACCACCCTGTACACGGACAGGGACGAACCCTTCGCGTCCTTCTACGAGCAGCGTCGCAGCCTACTCCCTCTCGCCAAGATCCCGGTCCATCTCAAGCAGGCCGTCCTCGCGGTCGAGGACGCGCGGTTCTATGAACACCGCGGCCTCTCTCCCCGAGCCATCGCTCGCGCCACACTGACGAATCTCCTGGCCCGGCGCAAATCCCAAGGCGGCAGCACCATCACCCAGCAACTCGCCCGCGTCCTCTTCCTCACGCCAGAGAAGAGCTTCTCTCGAAAGCTCAAAGAAGCCCTCCTGGCCATCCAGATCGAGCGAAAGCACCCCAAGGACAAGATCCTGGAGCTTTACTTCAACCAGGTGTACTTCGGCCATGGGGCCTACGGGGTGGAGGCCGCGGCGCAGACCTACTTCAAGAAGTCTGTGGATCAGCTCAGCCTGGCCGAGGCAGCCATGGTGGCGGGCCTCCCCAGCGCCCCCAACCGGTTCTCTCCCATCGTGGACCCGGCCCGTGCCCGTCGCCGACGCGACCATGTCCTGAACCGCATGGTGGAGCAGAACTCCATCACCCGGGCCCAGGCCGAGGCGGCCAGTCGCATCCCGTTCGATGAGCGGCTCTTCACCCGCAGCCGGACCATTGCCCCCTACTTCGTTGAGCACATCCGACAATCGCTGGAAGAGATCTACGGTGCCTACGCTCTCTATAACAGCGGGCTGAAGATCTACACCACGCTCAACCTGAAAATGCAGCGAGCGGCCGAGGAGGCGCTGACGGGCGGCCTCCGTGACCTCGATAAGGCCCGCGGGTTTCGACCCCGACGTGAACGAGGTGCCGAGGCAGGGCGGGCGTCCATCGGCCCATACACGCCGCGAACGGGCGAGATCCTTCCCGGGACCGTCGCGAAGGTGAAGCCCAAGTCTCTGGAGGTGCAGCTCGGCCGCTACCGGGGGGAGATCCCCTTCGAAAGCATGAAGTGGGCCCGATTCGCCAACCCGGCCGCAGTCTTTCATGAGGGGGATGCCATCCTCGTCCAAGTCGTCGCCGTGGACGAGCGACGGAAGATCCTCGACTTGGCCTTGGAGCAGGATCCGGAGTTGGAAGGGGCCTTCGCGGCCCTCGACCCCCGGGACGGGGCGATCCAAGCCATGATCGGGGGATACGATTTCGATCGCAGCAAGTTTAATCGCGCCGTACAGGCGCGACGCCAGCCCGGCTCCGCCTTCAAACCTATCGTGTATGCTACGGCCTTCGACCGCGGACTCACGCCTTCGACGATCATCGAAGACTCCCCCATCAGCTTCCGCTTCCGCGTTGGGGGGCAGGTGGTCGAATGGTCGCCCGACAACTACGACCGGAAGTTCCACGGCCCGACGACCCTGCGCCGGGGGCTGGAGAATTCCGTCAACGTCGTGACCGTGAAGCTGTTGCAGCAGGTGGGAGTGGATCCGGTCATCCGGATGGCGCATCAGTTGGGGATCGAAGGCGATCTCAGGCGGGAGCTGGCCCTGGCGCTGGGCGTTTCCGAGGTGAGCCCCCTGGAACTGATCTCGGCCTACGGGGTGATTGCCAACGGGGGTGTTCGGGCCGAACCCTACGCCGTCCGGAAGGTGACCGACAGCCAGGGTCGAATCCTGGAGGAGCACTTGGTGGAGTCCCAGGAGGTCATGCGGCCGGAGACGGCGTACGTCCTGGTGAACGTCATGAAGGGAATCGTTGAGCGGGGGACTGCCACCCGAGCCCGGGTGCTGAAGCGACCGCTGGCGGGAAAGACCGGGACCACATCCGAGGCGACAGACGTGTGGTTCATCGGCTTCACGCCCAGCCTGGTCGCCGGGGTGTGGGTCGGCTACGACGTGAAGAAGTCGCTGGGTCCAGCCGAAACAGGGGGCCGGATGGCCCTGCCCCTTTGGATCACCTTCATGCAAAAAATCCTGGACGATCTGCCCGAAGAGGACTTCATGCTTCCCGACAACGTGGTGGCGATCCCCGTAAACCACGTGACCGGCCGCCCCGTCTCCCGGGACGAGAAAGGCGCGATCCTGGAATACTTCATTAAGGGGACCGAACCAAGGCCGCTGGAGGCCACGGGGTCGCGCGGGCTCTCACCCCGAGCCGCCCAGGCCCAGCCACCTACCGGCCCCCCACTTCTGCCGGTGCCGGACGCGACACCTCCCGATCGACCCTTCACCGGCGACAGATAGTCCCGTTCCCAACCGCGCCGCCGACTCCCCGCTGAGGCCACGACAAAGGGTCGACCGCGCTGGGGATCGGCTGTGTCGCCGCCCGCCCGACGGTTTGTACCCTCAGGGCGTACCGTAGAAGTCTCGTCCCCTTCTCCCCGCCATCCATCTACCCCCCTCGCGCCCGCCGGCGCCCCCGTACAGACATAAGTCGGCCGAGGCACGCCCGGAAAACCCGCGTGCGCGGCGGGACTCTCGACAGACCTTGACTCTGCGCCCCGCGGGCTTCTGCGGTCTTCCCGCCATAGTCTGCCGTTGTATCGCTCCCGGTTTCCTGGACAGGGGACAAGCAGTACGCCGTTTAGCAGCAGGACGCCTCCCGGCTTGGCCGCGCCCGAACCGCCGCCTACACTCACTGGAAGCCTATCTCACGGATGTGGATGCGAGACGGCGGCGGCGAACCCCAAGAGGCTGTACCGACCGTCAGCCAGCAACCTTCGGCATCACCTCTTCGGCGATCCTCCGGAGGCCGCCGAGGTCGTCCCGCGCGAACCACTGGACCATGATCTCCTGGATACCTAATCGCTCGTAGACGCGGATGCGCTCGACCGCCTCAGCCGGCGCGGCCATGATGGCGCCACGACCACGGAGGGCGTCGAGGAGCGCCTCATCCGACAGGTTGGCGTACGCGGCCATCCTGCGCCGTCCCCTCGCCCAATGGAGCAGTTCGGCGTCGCCCTGCCCGCAGAAGACCGGGATCATCAGCGTGCGCGCGACATCACCCGGCTGTCGCCCGGCCGCGACGATCAGCGCGTCGAGGAGTTTCAGCTTCTCCTGCAGGGCAGCGGGCGTGAGCATTGCGACATTCCAGATGTCCGCATAGCGCGCCGCGAGCGGGAGTGTCCGCTTCGGGCCGCCGCCGCCGATGAGCAGGGGCGGGCCTCCGGGGCGCTGCGGGCGGGGTAGGAGCGTCGCCTCCTTCAGGATGTAGTAGCGGCCGGAGTAGGAGACGGGCCCGTCGCTCCGCTTGAGGCGGGTGATCACTTCCACCGCCTCCGCGAACCGGTCCATCCGCGTGCGGAGGTCGCCGAGGTCGTAGCCGAACATCTCGTGCTCGCGGACGTTCCAGCCCGCGCCGACGCCAAAGACCATCCGCCCGCCGCTCAAGTCATCCAGGGCCAGCATCTGGCGGGTCAGCATCACCGGGTCGCGCAGCGAGGCGGGCGAGACGAGCTGCCCGAGTTTCAGCCGCTTTGTGTGGTCGGCCGCGTAGGCGAGCGAGACGATCAGTTCCAGCGAGTCCGGGTCCGGCGGGCCAGCGTTCAGGGTGAAGTGGTCGGAGCCGTACAGCCCCGCGTAGCCCATCTCCTCGACGTTCAAGACGAGTTCCTTCCAGCGCTCCCACGTCAGCCCATGCGCTCCCTCGACCAGGACAGACAATTTCACCACGGCGCGCTCCTTATTCTGGATCGTGTTTCTGTCGCTTCACCAAGGAACCTGACACCATCCGCCCTTTGCCTGTATGACTCACGCAAGCAATCCGACACATACGAGTCAGCGGGTCTCCAACGGCATGGATTCGCCTTTGCCGGTGAGAACGCCTCCCGGACCGCCGAGCTCGTCTCCGTCGATGAATCCATTGGGACCCTGCTGGAGATCACAGGGAGGCCTCGGCAGGAGCCCCACCGTGGTGCTGGGGCTCGGGAGCCCTGGACGGCGTCTCCTGCGCGAATCGGAGCGTGCCCGGGGCGGGAGTCCGCGGATCACGAGTCACGGATGGATTGCTCAAGCGCCCGGAGAGTATTGCGCAGGAGCATCGCCACGGTCATGGGACCGACGCCGCCGGGGACCGGGGTGATGGCGGAGGCGACCTGGACCGCGGACTCGAAGTCCACGTCGCCCACCAGCTTCCCGTCTACCCGGTTGATGCCCACGTCAACCACGACCGCACCAGGCTTGATCATGTCCCCGGTGATGAGGCGCGGGCGGCCCACTGCGGCAACCAGGATGTCGGCGCGGCGCGTCTCGGCGGTGAGGTCGGACGTCCGCGAGTGGCAGATGGTCACCGTGGCGTGACGGTGCAGTAGCAGGAACGCCACCGGCTTCCCTACGATCTCGCTCCGCCCCACCACCACCGCGTGCTTTCCTTTGATCGCGACTCCCTCTCGGTCCAGGAGCTCGAGGATTCCCGCCGGCGTGCAGGGAACGAACAGCGGCTGGCCCTCCACCAGGCGTCCGACGTTCGCGAAGGTGAACCCGTCCACGTCCTTGCGCGTGTCCACCGCCTCCAGGACGACGCGTTCGTGAAGATGCTTCGGCAGAGGCAGTTGGACGAGGATCCCGTGGATGGCGGGGTCGAGATTCAGCTCGTGGATGATCTGGAGAAGCTCGGACTGGGCGATGTCTCCGGGCGGGGTGATCCCCCGGGAGGCGATGCCAACCTCCTGGCACGCCCTGGTTTTCGTGCGGACATATGTGGCCGAAGCCGGATCCTCGCCGACCAGGACGGCGGCGAGACCGGGAACCCTACCCGTCTCCTCGTGAAGGCGAAGGATCTGCTCGCGAACCTCCTCCCGAATTCCGGCGGCGATCTTCTTCCCGTCAATGATCCGGGCGCTCACGGCATGCTCCCCGATCCCAAATCACCAACCGCCAAGGCGCCAAGAACGCCAAGACCGGATCCTGTCGGTCGCGAAGGCAAACCGAAACGCTGAAGCCCCCCATGAAGCCGGTTATGGTGACTCCGATCCCCACAGAAAATTCCTTGGCGACCTTGGCGTCATGGCGGTTCGCCTTTCGTATCGGTTTGGGCTAGTCGTCGTGAACCTGCAGGCGCGTGATGCCCCGGGCCCGGCCGTCGTCTCCGACGTCCAGCACCACCGCGCACAACTGAACCGGCCCGTCGGCCAGATTGAACTTCTTCGGCATCTGGGTGAGAAACTTCTGGATGGCGTCGTCCCGCCGAATACCGATCACCGAGTCGTGGGGCCCCGTCATGCCCACATCGGTGATGTAGGCGGTCCCTCCGGGGAGGACCCGTTCGTCCGCGGTCTGGACGTGGGTATGGGTCCCGATGACGGCCGAGACACGCCCGGCCACATACCAGCCGAATGCCTGCTTCTCCGCCGTGGCTTCAGCGTGCAGGTCCACCAGGATCGTGTCGGTGCTCCGGCGAAGCCCCTCGATCTCCCGATCCGCCACATGGAACGGGCAGTCGATCGCCGGGAGGAACGCCCGGCCCTGGAGATTCAGA
The DNA here is from genome assembly GCA_016209725.1 of Candidatus Methylomirabilota bacterium. Classification (GTDB taxonomy): domain Bacteria; phylum Methylomirabilota; class Methylomirabilia; order Methylomirabilales; family 2-02-FULL-66-22; genus 2-02-FULL-66-22. Next base: position 7,527 of record JACQVO010000004.1, read on the forward strand.
ACCCCCACCAGCCGTCCCTGCTTCGCAAGGATGTGGACGCCGGTGCCGGGCGCCTCCTCCGGATAGTTGGCCGGCCGCAACACGCGGCCCTCCTTGGCGAGGTAGCTCTCGGCTTCCTTCTTGTCCCAGACGTGATTCCCGGAGGTCAGCAGGTCGATCCCCAGGCTGAACAACTCCTCCCCGACGGAGGGGGTGATCCCGAAGCCGCCGGCGGCGTTCTCGGCATTGGCCAGAACCATGTCCGCCTCGTGGGTCGCCACGAGTCCCTTGAGGTGCCTGGCCACCATGCGGCGTCCCGGCTGCCCGATGATGTCGCCGATGAACAGAATTCGCATCTGTGAGCATGAGGGGTGAGGCGTCAGGCACACCCTCGAAATTCGACACTCAAAATTCGACATTCAAAATTCATCTGGCGTACTCCACCGCCCGCGTCTCGCGGATGACCGTGACCTTGATCTGGCCCGGATACTCCATCTCCTCCTCGATGCGCTTGGCGATGTCCCGGGCCATGACGAAGGCCGCCTGGTCATTGATCTGCCCGCTCTCCACGACCACCCGGATCTCCCGCCCGGCCTGGATGGCGAAGCACTTCTCCACGCCCTTGAAAGAGGTGGCGATCTCCTCCAGCTTGGCCAGGCGCTTGACATAGGTCTCCATGATCTCGCGCCGCGCGCCCGGGCGGGCGGCCGACAGGGTGTCGGCGGCCTGCAGGATGACGGCCTCGGGATACTGCGCGGCCACCTCCTCGTGGTGGGCAGCGATGATGTTCACCACCCGGGGCTCCTCGTTGTACTTCTTGGCAAGCTCTGCCGACAGCAGCGCGTGGGAGGTCTCGGTTCCCTGATCCGCCGCCTTGCCGATATCGTGGAGGAGGGCCGCTCGCTTCAACGCCTTCACGTCCAGGCCCACCTCCGCCGCCAAGAGGCCGGCCAGGGTGACCACCTCTTTGGTGTGGGCGAGCTGGTTCTGGGAATAGCTGAACCGGTACTTCAGCCGTCCCACCATCCGGACCAGCTCCGGATGGAGACCGGTGATCCCCAGCTCGAAGCAGGCCTGCTCCCCCGCCTCGCGGATGTCCTTCTCGACCTCTTTGGTCACCTTCTCCACCATCTCTTCGATGCGGGTCGGGTGGATCCGACCGTCTTGGATCAACCGCTGGATGGCGACCCGAGCGATTTCCCGACGGATGGAGTCGAACCCGGACAGGATGATCGTCTCGGGCGTATCGTCCACGATGATGTCGATCCCGGTCGCCTTCTCGAGGGCGCGGATGTTCCGCCCCTCGCGGCCGATGATGCGCCCTTTCATGTCATCACTGGGCAGGTCCACCACCGATACCGCCGCCTCCGCAACGTACTCAGAGGCAATCCGGCAGATGGCCCGCCCGATGACTTGCTTGGCCCGCTCCTCCGCCAGCTCGGTTGCCTCGTCTTCGATGCGCTTGATCCGGCCGGCGGCATGCAGCTTGGCCTCGTCCTCCAGGGCCTGCATGAGCTGGGTCTTGGCCTCTTCGGAGGTGAAGCCGGCCACCTGCTCAAGCGTCCGCTTGGCCTCCTCCACCAGGCTGCGCCAGTGCTCCTCCTGGTGGACCACGGCAGTTTCCCGGGTCCGCATCTCCTGCTCCCGACCGCCCAGTTCGCGATCACGACGATCCAGGACTTCCAGCTTGCGGTCAAGGATCTCCTCGCGCTGGTTCAGGCGCCTTTCAAGCCCCTGGAGCTCCTCCCGGCGGACCCGCGTCTCCTGCTCGAACTCGGTCCGCGCCTGGAGCATCCGGTCCTTGATCTCCAGGTCGGCTTCCTTCCGGCGCGCCTCGATCTCACGCTCTGCCTCTCGAAGGATTCGTCTTGCGTCGTCCCCCGCCTGCTGCTTCAGCCGTTTCTGCCGTTGGCGTTCGAGGGCCCAGCCGATGGTCAGCCCCACCAGGCCCATCGCCAACCCAAGCACGATGGTGACCCACATGTCCACAGGAATCCCTCCCTGTTCCAAGCCCCTTCACAGAGTCGCATCCCGCCATGGCGGGACCGACCCGTTGCCGTCCAGTTGGTGCGCTGCCGAGAGGTCAGGCGCCCCCCAAACGGTCTCTCGCCGTCGCTCGGGCACCCGGTCAGGCGAAGGGCTCGGGAAGACGCAAGCAGGGCAGAAAGGGGGATGGACTCAAAATACCCTGAGGTCAGCGGAGCAGGGAGGGCCTTCTACCGGGCGGGAAAAAAAACAACCCCTACCATTGTGCCGTGTGCCGGTCCTCGTTTGAACCTGGCTAACCAGGTGGGGCTCCCGGAAACGCTTTAGGCTTCCCCTCCGCCGAGACGGACAGGCGTGCTCACCGCGTTCTCGAAGGGGGCCCCGTTCTGAGGGTGTTGGCTCAAAAAAAGTTACCGCATCACGCGCACGGTAGGGGTTCTCGGTATCCCTGATCTCCGCATCAAACGCTAGCACAGGCCGTTCCCCGTTGCAAGCCCTTTCCGCACCTGCTACACCTACCCGACACGACGGCAGAGAGACGCCCGTCGACTTAGGCTTTCGCGCCTTCACGATGCAGCAGTTGCAGCATCGCGTCGATCCGGGCCACCACCTCCTGCCCGGCCCGGCGGTTCACCTCGTCCCGCTTGAACAGTTCATCGGCGATATTGAGCGAGGCGAGCACGGCCACCTTCGCGAGATTCAGCGTGGGGCTCTCCTTCGCCACCTCGCGGAACTTCCCGTCCACGTACTCTGCCACCCGGTTCAGGTGCTCGGGGCTCTCGCTCGCCCGGAGCGTGTAGCGCTCGCCGAAGATCTCAACCTCGGTGGTCCGTTCCCCGGCTGTCATATCCGGCCCCTCAGGTCCCGGCCCCCTGCATGGCCGCCTCGAGGTGGGCGATCTCCCCCAGGAGCCCCTCGACCCTCGCGCGCACCTCGTCTCGCTCGGCACGCAGGCGGGCCAGCGCGACCGCATCCCGCTCCCGCTCCGCCTGCAAGGTCACAATCTCATGCTGGCGGGAGCGGAGGTCGGCATGGAGGGCCTGAAGCTTCGCCTCCAGGTTTTCCCGGTCCCGGCGCGCCTGCTCCATCTCTGCCAGGCTCGCATGGACCTTGGCCTCGAGGGCCGTCAACCGCTCTTCCACCGGCTCCATTCCCTCTCCCTTACGGAAATCGAGGAGACCCTACCAAAGCCACACGCCTTTGTAAAGGGGGATTTCATCAAGGCAAAGGCGGGCCAGACCCTCTCTCGCCCACGGGAACGTCTTCAGGCCCGCAGCTCTGCGCCCAGGCGCTGGGCCGCCGCCTCGACGATGCGGCGCTTCTCGGCCTCCACCTCGGCGTCAGTCAGCGTCCGATCCACTGCCTGGAATACCAGGGAGAAGGCCAGGCTTTTCTTTCCGCGGGGAAGTTGCTGACCGCGGTACACATCGAAGAGACGCGCTTCCACTAGGAGCGACCCGCCCGCGGCCCGGATCGTCCCAGTGAGTTCCGCGGCCGGGACTTCCTCGTCAACCACCAGGGCGATATCCTGCAGCGCCGGAGGGAAGCGGGGAACGGCGGCCACCCGATAGGTCAACGGGACCCGGGCGAGAAGCGCGTCCAGGTCGAATTCGGCGAGACAGATCGGCGCGGCAGGCAGGTCAAAGGCCGCCCGCACCTGCGGATGAACCTCCCCCAGGACTCCCACCGGCTCATCATCGACAAGGAGTCGCGCCGTCCGACCCGGCGCGAAGGTGGGATGGGTTGCCGGGTCGAATCCGACGGCCCGGAGGTGGAGACCCTGCAGGAAAGTCTCCACCACCCCCTTGAGATCGAAGTAGTCCGTCCGGCAGGGGTCCGGGTCCCGCCAGGAGGCGGGCGTGATCCGCCCCGCCATGCCAATGGCCAGCCGGCGCGGCTCGGCCGGCAGCTCGTTCCCGCTGCCGGGGAGGAAGACCGGACCGATCTCGAAGAACCGGAGTCGCTCGCGCAGCCGGAGATTCTGGGCCATGACTTCCAGCAGGCCGGCCAGCAGCGTCTGGCGCATCACCACCCGATCGGCGCTGATGGGGTTGGCCAGCGTGACGTAGGGGCGCGGGCTGACCTGGCCATTGCCGGGAACCAGAGCCGCCTCCCGCTCCGGCGTGGTCAAACGGTAGGTGAGGATTTCCTGCAATCCGGCGATCGCCAAGAGATCCCGCACGCGCTCTTCCGGGTCCACCGCTGCCGCATCCCGCTGTGGCGGCAGCCGATCCGCCATGTCGGTGACAGGGATGCGGTCGTACCCATGGATGCGCACGACCTCCTCGATGAGATCGGCGGCGCCCACGACACCGGTTCCGATGTCCAGACGGTGGTCGGGGGCGGTCACCCGCAGGCCCGTTTCCCCCTGGGGCTCGCACAGGAATTCCAGGGCCGTGAGGATGCGCTGGACTTCGGCGCGGGGCAGATCCATGCCTAGGATACGCCGTACCGCTTCGGTGGTCAGCGTGACCACGGACGACACCTGGGGGGCCGGATAGCAGTCGGCCACGCCCCGGGCGATCGTCCCACCGGCCAGCTCCCGCATCAGCTCGGTGGCCCGCATGGCGGCCGGGACGGCCGCCGACGGGGGGACCCCCCGGCCGAATCGCGCGCTGGCCTCGCTCGGGAGCTTCAACGCCTGGGCGGTCTTCCGGATGGAGATGAAATGGAAGTTGGCGGCCTCCAGCAGGATGGCCGTCGTGCCCTCGGTGACTTCGGTCTCGGCCCCGCCCATGACCCCGGCGATGGCGATGGGCCCGGCCGTGTCCGTGATCAGCAACCGTTCTGGGCTGAGAGGGCGGGTCGCCCCGTCCAGCGTGGTGAGCATTTCGCCCGCCCTGGCGGGGCGCACCGTGATGCGGGGGACGCCGCGGGCGCGACGCGCCAGCACGTCGTAGTCAAAGGCGTGGAGCGGCTGCCCCCATTCCAGCATGACGTAGTTGGTGACATCCACCACGTTGTTGATGGGGCGGATGCCCGCCAGGCGCAGCCGGCGACGCATCCACTCGGGGGATGGGCCGATGGTGACGCCCGCGATCAGGGTCGCCGCATAGCGCGCGCACAGGGCGGGGTCGGCGATGGCGACCGCCACACGCCCTTCGACTGTCTCTCCGTCGGCCCGCATCTGGGCAGGGGGAATATGCACCCGCCCGCCCGTCAGCGCCGCCACCTCGCGGGCCACGCCCAGGATGGAGAGGCAGCGGGCCATGTTGGGGGTGATCTCCAGGTCCAGGACCACATCCCCCATGTACTCCGCCAGAGGCATTCCGACCGGCGCCTGGGGATCCAGGACGAGCACGCCGGTGTGATCGTCCGACAGGCCCAGCTCCTTCTCCGACAGGACCATCCCGTCCGAGGGGACCCCCCGCACCTTCCGCCCCTTGAGCGTGGTGATGTCCCGCCCCGCACTGTACCCGTCCCAGTGGCGCGCCCCCTCCAGGGCGAAGGCCACCTTGTGCCCCTTGTCTCCGACAATGAGATTGGGGGCGCCCGTCACCACCGTCTTGGGCCGGCCGCCACCGTATTCCACCGTGGCCAACACCAGCCGGTCCGCGTTGGGGTGGGGGCGGATTTCCAGGATCTCCCCCACCCGGATCCGCTCGCGGTCCCAGGGCAGGGCGGCGTCGGGGAGACCGATCCTCTCGATGTCCGCCACCTCCAGGCCGGCGAGGGTCAGGCGCTCGGCCAGTTCGGGAACCGGCAGGGGAATCTCCACAAATTCCTTGAGCCAACTCAGGGGCACGCGCATGGGTCGTGGGTCCGCAGGAAGCCGCCGCCCGTCCGGGACGGCGGCGCGTCATCAGAACTGTTCGAGGAAGCGAAGATCGTTCGCCCAGAAATACCGGATGTCCTCGATCCCGTGGCGCAGCATGGTGATGCGCTCGGGACCCATCCCGAAGGCGAATCCCGAGAAGACCGCCGGATCATAGCCGCCGTTTTGCAGCACCGCGGGGTGGACCATGCCGCACCCCAGGATCTCCAGCCACCCGGTCTGCTTGCAGAGGAAGCATCCCGTCCCTCCGCACAGGATGCACTTCACATCCATCTCGGCGCTGGGCTCGGTGAAGGGGAAGTGACTGGCGCGGAAGCGCACGCGCCGGCCGGCGCCGAACATGCGGTGGGCGAAGCTCACCAGCGTCCCCTTCAGCTCCGTCATGGTGACGTGCCGCCCCACTGCCAGTCCTTCGACTTGGTGGAACTGGATCTCCGACCGGGCGGTGATCTGCTCGTACCGGTAACACATGCCCGGCAGGATGACCCGGATGGGCTCCGGACAGTATTCCCGCATGGCCCGGATCTGGCCCGGAGAGGTATGGGTCCGGAGCAGCACGCCGTCCACCGTAGTGTAGAAGGTATCCCACATATCCCGGGCCGGGTGGTGGGCCGGGATGTTCAGCAGCTCGAAGTTCATGGCTTCGGTTTCGACATCCCGGCTGCGGTAGATCTGGAACCCCATATCCGCCCAGATCTGACAGATGCGTCGCAGGATCTGCGTACTGGGGTGCAGGCGCCCCATCGGGATCGGCCGGCCGGGGAGCGTGACATCCGCTCGCTCCGCCGCCAGGGCCGCGGCTCGGGCGGCTGCCTCCAGCGCCTCTCGTCGCAGCGCAAGGGCGGTCTCCAGCCGCTGCTTCGCCTCGTTGGCCAGCTTTCCGACGGCCGGCCGCTCGGCGGGGTCCAGGTCGGCGACGGAGCGCAGGACCGCCGCCAGGGACCCCTTGCGGCCGAGGTAGCGCACGCGCACCTGTTCCAGGGCTGTCGCATCCGCCGCTGCCTCCAGGGCCGCCTGTGCCGCCGCCTCTAGGGAGGTCAACTCCCGCGGAATGTCTGTCATGCGCCAACACCCATCTCCGGCCTATCCCTCAAACTCCGGCGCGTCCTGACAGGCGGGACCGATCCGAGTCTCACACGGATCTGGACCGCCATTACTCAGGCCTTCGGCACCGGCCGTTGGCAAAAAAAGCGCCCCGAGGGCCTCGGGGCGCGGAGGAGGAGACCGATCCGACGGCTACGCGGCGGCTTACGCCTTGGCCAGATCCGCCAGGGCGTTGAAGGCAGCCGCGTCCCGGACCGCCAGGTCGGCCAGCATCTTTCGATCCACGCTGACGCCGGCCTTCCGGAGGCCGCCCATCAGTCGGCTGTAGGACAGGCCGGCCAGACGCGCCGCCGCGTTGATGCGCACCACCCACAGGTTCCGGAAGTCCCGCTTCCGGTTCCGTCGATCGCGATAGCTATAGGCCAGCGCCCGATCCACGGCCTCCTGCGCGCTCCGATAGCAATTCTTGCGCTTCCCCCAGTACCCTTCCGCCTGCTTCAGAACGCGGTTCCGTCTCTGGCGCGTCGTGAACCCACCCTTTGTGCGTGGCATGATCCCTACTCCTCGTCTCCTGCGTTCGACTCGATCTCGACCTTCAGTGTCCGCACGCGGAAATCAGTCCCCATTCCGCACTCCGCATTCTGCAATCGGCCATTCCGTTCACCCGTACGGAATCAGAATTTTCATCCGCTTGGCGTCCGCGGGATGAACCGAGGTCCCCTTCCGGAGCGGCCGCATGCGCTTCGGGGACTTCCCGGTCAGCAGATGGCTCTTGGACGAATGAGCACGGCGCAGCTTCCCGGTCCCAGTCATCTTGAACCGCTTGGCCGCGCCCCGGTTACTTTTCATCTTGGGCATTGGACGACTCCTACCGTTGCGAATGACCCATGGCCAAGGACTGGAGCAGACCCCCCTCGCGGAAGCCCATCCGCGATTGGTCATTGGTCGTTGGTCATTATCAGTGTTTTGGCGCCAGGATCATCGTCATGTTCCGCCCCTCGACCTTGGCCGGCTGTTCGACCACCGCCACATCCTTCAACGCCTCCACGAACCGGTCCAATACCGCCCTTCCCCGGTCCATGCGGATGACCTCGCGACCACGGAACATCATGGTGATCTTCGCCTTGTTCCCCTCCTTGAGGAAGCGCTCGGCGTGCCGCGCCTTGAACTGGAAATCGTGCTCCTCCGTCTTGGGGCGCAGCTTGATCTCCTTGAGTTCAATGATCGTCTGCTTCTTCTTGGCCTCCCGGGCCTTCTTGCTCTGCTCGTACCGGTACTTGCCGTAGTCCATGATCCGGCAGACCGGCGGCCGGGCTTCGGGCGCCACCTCGACCAGATCCAGGTGGAGGTCAAAGGCGGTCTGCAGCGCCTGCTCGATCGGCAGGATGCCAAGTTGGCTCCCGTCCTGGCTGATCACCCGGACTTCCTTGATACGAATCCGCTCGTTGACACGAAGGCCTTTGCTTATGGCCCCACCTCCAGCCGCGGTCGGCGGCCGCCTGGTCAGACGGCCTGCGGCTTGTTCTCAGTAGCGAGCGTGTGGACGAAGTCCGCCAGGGGCATCACGCCGCGATCCTGGCCGCCCCGCAGGCGGACCGACACCGTCCCTGCCGCTGTCTCCCTGTCCCCCACCACCAGGATATACGGAATCTTCTGGACCTCTGCCTCCCGGATCTTGAAGCCGATCTTCTCGTTTCGGTCGTCCACCTCGCCCCGCAGGTGCTCTTCCTGGAGTCGGGCGACCACGCTCGCCGCGTAGGCGTGATGCCGGTCCGCCACCGGCAGCACCCTGGCCTGGACCGGGGCCAGCCAAGCCGGGAAGGCGCCTCCGTAGTGCTCGATCAGGACGCCCAGGAAGCGCTCTATGGAGCCCAAGAGGGCCCGGTGGACCATGAAGGGCCGGTGCTGGCGGTTATCCTCCCCCACGAAGGCCAGGCCGAACCGCTCGGGCAGGTTGAAGTCGAACTGGACCGTTGTGCATTGCCAGGGACGCCCCAGGGCGTCTTTTACCTTGATGTCGATCTTGGGGCCGTAGAAGGCCCCGCCGCCCGCGTCCACCTCGTACGCCTGACCCGCCCGCCCGGCGGCCCGCTTCAGCGCCTCGGTGGCCACCTCCCAGTCGCCGGGTTCGCCCACGAACTTCTCCGGGCGGGTGGCCACGTAGACCTCGTAATCCTTGAAGCCGAAGGTCCGGAGAAAGAACAGGCTGAACCGCACGGCCCGCGTGATTTCTTCGTCCATCTGTTCCGGCGTGCAGAAGATGTGGGCGTCGTCCTGGGTGAACCCTCGCACCCGCAGGAGACCGTGCAGCACGCCGGCCCGCTCGAAGCGGTAGACCGTCCCCAGTTCGGCGAAGCGGAGGGGCAGGTCGCGGTAACTCCGGACCTTGGATTGGTAGATCATGATGTGGAAGGGGCAGTTCATGGGCTTGACGTAGTAGTCGTTGCCATCCCCCTCCATCCGCGGATACATCAGGTCCTGGTAGAACTCCAGGTGGCCGCTCACCTGCCACAGCTTGGCCCGACCCACGTGGGGGGTGTACACGAGATCGTACCCGTTGGCCAGGTGCTCGTCGCGCCAGAAGTCCTCGATGAGCGTGCGGATCATCCCCCCCTTGGGGTGCCACAGGATCAAGCCCCCACCCACCTCGTCTGCCACGCTGAACAGATCCAGTTCCCGGCCCAGACGACGGTGGTCGCGCCGGCGCGCCTCCTCCAGGTTGAACAGGTGCCGGTCCAGCGCTTCCTGGGTGGGGAAGGCCGTCCCGTAGATCCGCTGGAGCATCGGGCGCCGCTCGTCGCCCCGCCAGTACGCCCCCGCGATGTGGGTGAGTCGAAACGCCGTCAGCCAGGATGTATCCGGGACATGGGGCCCACGGCACAGGTCGGTGAATGTCCCAGTCTGATAGAAGCTGACTGTGCTCGTCCCGACCTGCACCTCTCCTGCAAGCTCCTCGACTTCCGCCTCGGCGTTCAGTGCTCGGTGCTCGGCGCTCTCCCGGCTCTCGGGTACCCCCTGGGTGCCCGGCGCTCGGCCCTCTGGCCTGGAGGTACCATACTGTCTGATCGTCTCCAGGATCTCGATTTTGTAGTCCTGCCGGTGCTCCCGCGCCCAGGCCAAGGCCTCGCTCATTTCCAGCTCACGGCGCTGGTACAGCAGCCGCTGGGCCGCCAGCTCCCGCATCTTAGCTTCGATGATCGGCAGATCCTCCGGAGTGAGGGGCCGCGGGAGTTCCATGTCGTAGTAGAAGCCGTCCTCGATGGCCGGCCCGATGGCGAACTTCGCCGCGGGAGAGAGAGCCTGGACTGCTGCCGCCATCAGGTGTGCCGCGCTGTGACGGAGCACTCGCAGCCCGTCCGGCGAATCAGGCGGGACCAAGGTCAGGGACGCATCCGAGGGCACGGGGGTCATGAAGTCCAGCGTCTGCCCGTTCCAGGCGGCGGCCACAGCAGTTTCCACCGGCGCCTCACCCAGGGCTTGTAGCGCGGCGAGGATCGGTTGCCCGGCCGGGATCCGCGCCCGTCGGCCATCGGCCAAGAGAAGTTCGGCGTCAGCCATCGGACTCCACGGAACAAAAAAGCATCACGACACCACCTGCATCGTGATGCTCAAGCCATCCTTTACAAGGTCATGACAGCAGAGATGGTAGGCACGCGCGGTCTCGAACCGCGGACCTCTTGCGCGTCAAGCAAGCGCTCTCCCCCTGAGCTACGTGCCTCCGTCCCGCGCACGTCGAAGCCAAAGCATTCAGTGTCGCATATTTATAACCGAAAACCCGCGAGTGTCAAGGGAAAACGCCCCCAGGAGGTAATCCCTCAGTCTCGGGTGGTAGAAGGCCATGTCGCCCGGACGCGTGCAGAGACACGAGAGCGGTCGCCGTGGTGCAGGCGCGGCGCGGGACCAGATCCTGGAGAGAC
>JACQVO010000063.1 GCA_016209725.1 Candidatus Methylomirabilota bacterium
ACCCCCAACCCCCGATCCCCAGCCTCCAGTGCTGAACCGTTGGCCCTCGGGGACAGACCTTGTCATCGCCCTGGCCGCCTTTCTGCTCCTCTGGTACGTCGTGGGCGTGCAGATCAAGCGGCGGCGGGCGGCGGCGCTGATGCGGCAGGTCCGGGACTCGGTGCTGCCCTTTGGTGGCAAGGCGACCATCCGTTGGATCGGGCGCAACGCCTTCAGGATCCAGGCGGAGCAGCTCTCCTCCCCGTTCGTCCACTTCAGCGTCAGCGTCGTCCTGGAGCCCTGGGAGACATTCATCCTCTGGGCGGTCGGACGGCTGCGCGGACGCCGCGACTGGCTGGTGATCGGGGTCTCGCTCTTCGGTCGAGTGGCCTCGAGCTTCGAAGTCTTCCACCCGCAACGGCGCGGCGCCTTCCAGGTCGCTCGAGACATCCGGTCCAAGGGCTGGCGGGTGGAGCAACTGGCCAGCCGGGAGCCTCTCCGCTGCGCCGCCGCCGATGCCGACGGCCTGGCACTGGCGCGGCAGGTCATGGCTGTCCTCAGGGGGATGGAGGTGTGGCGTGTGGGACTGAACCCGGAGAAGCCCAACCTGATCGTGAGCCTCCCGGTGCCGGCGTCCGAGACCCGGACCCCACTCCCCATTTTTGCCGCCTTGCCGCAGCTCGCCCAGTCCGTCCTCGCCCGGGGATCCGGTCGCTGACCCCGACGGGACATCCGGAGGTTTCGCATGCGAAGACAACCCTCCACACATTGCTGCTGAGGTGGTAGACTCGGTGTCGTCCCCGCTCGAACCCGGAGCGATCGTGTGAAAGGGAGGGTGCGGATGGAGCTGGGCCTTGGACTCTACCGTCACATGCTGACCACGGAGAACTTCCGTTTTGCCAGGCAGGCGGGAGCGACGCACCTAGTCGCCCATCTCGTCGACTACTTCAAGGAGGGTCCACGCATCCCGGGGGCGACGAGTTCCGGAAGCGGCTGGGGGGTCTCGGACAATCGCAACCGACTCTGGACCCTTGACGAATTGCACGATCTGCGGGCGGCCATCAACGCGGAGGGCCTGGAGCTGGCGGCCATCGAGAACTTCGACCCGTCCCACTGGTACGACATCCTGCTGGACGGCCCGAGCAAGCGAGAACAACTGGAGAACATCCAGGAGCTCATCCGCAGGCTCGGCAAGGCGGGCATCCCGTGCATGGGATATAACTTCAGCGTGGCCGGCGTCTGGGGACACGTGGTGGGCCCCTTCGCCCGAGGGGGCGCCGAGTCCGTGGGATTCCTCGGCCCGGATGGCCCGGCGGAGACGCCGATCCCGAAGGGCATGGTCTGGAATATGGTCTACGATCCGGAGGCGCATGCGGGCACCGTTGGAACGGTCACCCAGGAGCAACTGTGGCAGCGCTTGACCGACTTCCTTCAGGCGGTCGTCCCCGTGGCGGAGGAGGCGGGGGTGCGCCTGGCCTTGCATCCTGATGACCCGCCCATGCCGACCTTGCGGGGAACCGCACGGCTGGTCTATCAGCCCGAGTATTACCAGCGGGTGCTCGACCTCACGCCCAGCAGGAGCAACGGCATCGAGTTCTGTGTGGGCTCGATCGCCGAGATGGCCGAAGGGGATGTGTACGACGCGGTGGACCGCTACAGCCGCCAGGGGAAGATCGGCTACGTCCACTTCCGCAACGTGCGGGGCAAGGTGCCGCGGTACCAGGAGGTCTTTGTGGACGAAGGCGATATCGACATGATCCGGGTGCTGCGGATCCTGCAGCGGAACGGCTATGACGGCGTCATCATCCCGGATCACACGCCCCAGATGACCTGTGCCGCGCCCTGGCATGCGGGCATGGCGTTCTCGCTCGGATATATGCGGGCGGCGATGACCCTCATCGAGGCGGAATGACATGGGCCGGGACGCATTCCGTCTGGACGGGCAATTGGCCCTCGTGACCGGGGGCGGGACCGGCCTGGGCTTCGGGGTCTGCCAGGCCCTGACGGAGGCAGGCGCACGCGTCATCCTGACGGGCCGGCGCGAGGAGGTGTTGCGTCGAGCGTGCGATCAGTTAGGCGAGGCTGCCAGTTACATGCAGCATGATGTGACCGAGCTGTCTTCCATCCCCGCGCTGGCGGGACACATCGAAGAGCGGTTCGGCCCACTGGACATCCTGGTGAACAACGCCGGGAACCACTTGAAGAAGTCGGCGGTGGAAACGTCCGACGCGGATCTGGCGGGGATCCTTCAGACCCACCTGTTCGGATCGTTCGCGCTGAGCCGGGAGTGCGGTCGCCGAATGACCGCACGGCGGCGCGGTTCGATCATCATGATCGTTTCGATGGCTGCGCTCTTCGGCATCCCGCAAGTTTCCGCCTACAGCGCCGCCAAGTCCGCCATGGCGGGCTTGACCAGGGCGCTCGCGGTCGAGTTCTCGCCTCACGGGGTGCGCGTCAATGCGATCGCACCCGGCTGGTTCGATACCGACCTGAGCCGCAAAGCGTTTCAGGGCGATCCAGGCCGGAAGGAGAGAATCCTCGGCCGGACGCCGCTGCGCACCCTCGGCGAGGTCGTTGACGTGGGGCATGCGGCTGTGTACCTGAGTTCTCCGGCGGCCCGATTCGTGACGGGGGTCGTCCTGCCGGTGGATGGGGGCGTCAGCATCGGCTTTTAGTGAATCGATTCCATATCGCGAAAAAGCCGACTTGATTCGAGTGTTCCTGCCCCTCGACTGCATCCAGGTTTTCAGACAAATCTTTGCACCTCAGGCCGGCTCGGCTTTCCCTCAGACAGTTTCCGCGAATCTCTCGATGACCCCGATGCATCCAATGAACTGACTGGTCGGTATAGAACCTCGATGATCTGGCCGGGCATGTTTTCAAATTGCGCGTGGCGAACTGGCACGCGAGGGGGATGCCCACATCCTGGAAGGAGAATTGAACCCATGGTGAGACTTACCGCCGTCGATCTGAAGCAGGCAAGCGGGAAGGCGAAAGACCTGCTGGACAAGATCCATGCAACGCTCGGCAGGACCCCGAACATGATGCGCACCATGGCACATTCCCCTGCCGTCCTGGAGGGATACCTGGGTTTCAGCCAGGTCCTCAAGGGCGGCACGTTGGGCGTCGGGTTGCGCGAGCAGATCGCCTTGGCGGTGGGCGAGGCGAATCGCTGTGAGTACTGCGTCTCTGCCCACACCGCTATCGGGAAAATGGTCGGGCTGGGCGACGCCGAACTGTTGGCCAGCCGCCAGGCCGTCTCGACTGATCCGAAGACCGACGCCGCTTTGAAGTTTGCCCGCACCCTGACGGAACGACGCGGGGAGGTGACGGACGCCGATTTCGGGATGGTCCGGGAGGCGGGGCACACCGATGGGGAGATCGCCGAGATCATCGCCCATGTGGCGCTGAACATCTTCACCAATTATTTCAACAAGGCGGCCGGCGTCGAGGTGGATTTTCCGAAAGTGACCCAGGGAGCGGGAACCCTGGCCGCAATCCGTTAGCCTACGCGGGAAGAGGATCCGAGGGCGCCGAGCCCGTGGCCGGGGTCGCCGGTCACGGCCGCTGCCGGCTGCCTCCCTGTGCCCTCGTCCCGGCAGAGGGAAATCATGCACGTTGCAGAACTGTGGCGTTTCCCGGTGAAATCGCTTGCGGGGGAGCGGCTCGCGGTGGCCGAGCTGAGGCCGGACGGCATTCTCGGCGACCGGCTCGTGCAGGTCCGCAACGGCCGCGACCGGGTCGTGACCTCGCGAACGCGACCGCGCCTGCTCGGGCTGCGGGGAACGCTCGGCGAAGACGGCGAGCCGCTGGTGAACGGGTACCCCTGGGCCACTTCCGGGGCGGCTCAGGCCGTCCGTGCCGCGGCCGGCGACGACGCCCGCCTGGTCCGTTCCGACGGGCGCAAGCGGTTCGACGTGCTGCCGTTACTCGTCGCCACGGATGGCGCCATCGCCGCGCTCGGCGCGGACGGCCGTCGCCTCCGGCCGAACATCGTGATCGCCGGTGTCGAGGGCCTGGCAGAGCGTGACTGGCCGGGGCGGCAGTTGCGGATCGGCGAGGCGATCGTCGCAACGAGGACACTCCGCCAGCGGTGCGTCATGACCACCTTCGACCCCGACACCCAGGAGCAGGATGTGACCGTCCTGCATCGGATCAACAATGAGTTCGGCGGGCGCATGGCCCTCGACTGCGAAGTCCTCCAAGGAGGCCGAGTGGCTGTCGGAGATCCTGTCGAGTTGCTGTAGCTCCCTCCAACCCTCGGACGTCTTGCCCCAAACTGGACCACGCGGCTCCGCTCCGCTGCCCCGCACCGTCAGAGGAAAGAAAAGAGCGGCCCGGGGTGGGCCGCTCTCATGTGGTGACTGCCGGCTGACGGCGGCGTCTAGCCGTAGAGCGCGCTGGCCGTGCGCTCCAGCATGGGGACGCCGCGAATCTCGGTCTCGAAGAGGGGGAGGACGGCGCGCACCATGCCGGCGAAGACCTGTTCGATCTCTTTCATATAGCTGTCCTGCATCGCCACCCGGTTCCGCACGAATTCGGGCGAGTCCTCCCGCACCTGCGCCTTGTCAATCAGCATGTTGACCACCACGCCGCCCACGGGAATCCCGAACTCCTTGAACCAGGCGATGAAGCGGGTGATGACCGCGATGGGCAGGGCCTCGGGGAGGGTGACGAAGAAGAAGGCGGTCTTCTGGGCGTCGGTGAGCAGGGTCTTGGCCTGTGCCATCCGCTGCTGGAAGGAGAGGAGATAGTCCATGAGGGGGTCCTTCTCATCCTTCTTCTTGCTGTAGGAGAGGACCTGCCGGAGAGACTGGGCCTCTTCCCGGCTCTTCATCATCTTGCCGACCCAGAGGGAATACACAGAGGACATGCCCAGGAGGCGCCGGGCGTTGGCGGTGGGGGCCGTGTCGAAAACGTAGACCTCGTACTCGTCCTGGAACATGATGTCGATCATGTTCTCGAACATGGCCGATTCCTCGAAGGCCGGGTTCATGGTGGCCGATTCGACGAAGGCGTCCGCCTGCGTCCGGATCTCGGCGAACTTGAGGAACCAGCTCACCTTCTCCTTGA
>JACQVO010000064.1 GCA_016209725.1 Candidatus Methylomirabilota bacterium
CTCTTCCTTCGTGCGCCGGATGAAGCGCTGCCGGCGATGCGCGGCGGGATAGGCATCGAATGCCTCCGGCGTCGAAAGCACGTCAGGCTCTAGCAGGTGCCAGAGGGCATAGTAGGGGTAATCCTTTCCCATGTGCGGAGTGGCGGTGAGGAGCAACACGTGATTGGCGCTCCAGGAGAGCCGCCAGCGCCCGTCGGCCCCCGGCACGCCTGCCAGCGCCTCGGCGAGACAATACCGGTCGGTCTTTCGCACGCGAAGATCGGCCCCGCGATCGGCAGACAGCTTGTGGGCCTCGTCAAAGATGACGAGATCGTAGGGCGCAACGGCGGATTCCCTGAGCCGCCCGAACACGCGGGCGCTCGCCAGCGTATCCACGCTGACGATGAGCTGGTCGCTGGTTGCGCCAACAAAGGGGTTCTCATTGCGGGCGTCGGCCCCCTCCACGATATGGAATGGGAGGTTGAAGAGCCGCAGCAACTCCCGTCGCCAGTTGCCCACAAGGCCGGCGGGCGCCACGACTAGGATACGCCGCAGCAGGCGACGCGACAGTATCTCCCGGACGTAGAGCCCGGCCATGATGGTCTTGCCGGCCCCCGCATCATCGGCCAGGAAGAACCGGAGGCGAGGCTGGGAAAGCATGTGGTCGTACACGGCGATGCGCTGGTGAGGAAGTGGATCAATGTTGGAGATTTCGGTGGCGAAGGTGGGATTCACGAGGTGGCCGAAGGAGAGCCGTTCCCCCTCGGCGAGCACCTTGACGACATCGGGGTCGGCGGTAAAGTCCAGGGTGGGGGGCGGCTTCCTCTCTTCCTTGATGGATGGCAGAGACTCCTCGGATACGCCCAACTCCAACTGCCGAAGCTGGTTCCACGAGAGTTGTGACGGCCTCGACTGGGCGTTCTCCCAGCGATTCACCGTCGCGAACGAAACGCCGAGGCGCTCCGCCAGTGCCTGCTGGGTGAGGCCGAGACTTCCCCTCAGCCGCTTTATGCGGTCTGGATAATCATGCGGTGGGCTTTTTCCGACCAACTTTCCTCTGGCCATTCCTCATTCCATGTTCCAGATATTCCTCCACGATTCATTCCACATATCACATGTTATATCTTCTGTCAAGCAGGCACACGATTATAACTCACGATTCATGGTCAGACCTTTATTCTCTTGTTCTTCGTAAGCTTCGTAATGTCCCATCCCGATCGCACGGTGAGCGGGCGGATTGTCATGGGTGCGGATGGCCTGGTTTTCGTGATGCCCGAAAGGCCAGGTGGATTATGCTGTGAGGCCGGTTACGAACACGCAGCTTGATCCGCGAGGTTCGTGCAGCGGGGGTGGCGATGCAGGATCGAGGTAGGAGCCTCGATGGTCACCGCGCATGGGCAGGGTAGATTCCCGCCAGTCGGTGGGTCGAAATGCGCGAGCGGCCAGGGGAAGCACCCAGGCCGCTCGCGACTATTCGGCGGATCCAGCTACTTCTGATACGGCGCCAGGACTTTCTCCATGTCGGCCTGGGCCCGCTTCATCCCCTCCTCGGCGGAATATTTCTCATCCAGCACTTCCTGGAACGCCACCCGGTAGATCTCCCGAACCTTCTGGTTGTCGTGGGTGCTCATCTCTGCCAGTGCGTAGGGGAGCTGGTCCCGGGCCACCAGCACCTGGGGCAGCTTCGAGGCATAGTCCCGCATCAGGGGCAGCTCGAAGGCGGACATCCGCGTCGCGATGTACCCGGACCCGATGTTCCAGCGGGCCTGCATCTCGGGCGACGCGGCGAACTTGGCGAACTGCCAGGCGGCTTCCTGCTTCTCCTTCGAGGCCTTCTTGAAGATGAAGAAGCCGGCCCCCCCGATGGCCACGGCCTGCTTCTTGTGCCTCGGCAGGAACGCCGCCCCCCACTCGAACTTGGCCGAATCCCGGACGAACCGCAGGTTCCCGGTCGAGTGGATGAGCATGGCCGTCTTCCCCGCGGCGAAGTCCTGCACGGATTCCGGGAAGGTCCGGTGCCGGGGCATCACCTTGTGCTTGTTGGCCAGGTCCGCCCAGAACTGCAGCGCCTCCACCGACGGCTTCTCGGCGATGTAGACCTTCTTGAAGTCGGCGCTGTGGGTCCGGCCGCCGTTCTGGAGAACAAAGGACATCAGGAGCCAGGGATCGTCCGGGATCGTCAACCCCCACTGCGTGGCCTGGCCGGAAGCATCCCGCACCGTGGCCTTCTGTGCCGTGGCCAAAAGCTCGTCCCAGGTGGTGGGCGGCTTGTTCGGGTCGAGCCCGGCCTTCCTGAAGAGGTCCTTGTTGATGTAGAGGATGGGGGTACTGCGCTGGAACGGGATGGCCCAGACCTTGCCGTCGGCCTTCAGATCGCTCACGAAGCCCGGGAAGAAATCCCCCAGGAACTTCTCGCCGCCCTCCCGCTGGACGAACTCGTCCAGGGGGACCACGGCATCCAGGTCTCGCAGCGTCACCACGTCAATGGCCAGGTGCACTGCCACGTCGGGTGGGGTCCCCGCCTGCAGGGCGGCCACGGTCTTCTGCATGTTCTGCCAGTAGTTGCCGCCCCAGACCGGCTCGACCCGGATATTCGGATTGGCTTTGTGGAAGTCGGCGACGATGGCCTCGACCTCCTTCACCAGGGGACCCGTCAGGTGGACGGGATAGTAGAACTTGATTTCCGTAGCCGCCCAGGCCGGCGCAGCCGTCGCGACCAAGAGCAGGAGCAGGAACCAGGCTTTTCCTCTCATGGTGTTTCCTCCTAGGGGATGGGGACGCGAGCACGTCCCGGTTGACTACCCACCGAGCCCCGACTGCATGAAGCTGTTGATGAACCGGCGTTGGAACACGAGGAAGAGGAGCAGGGGCACTGCGATGACCATCAGGGTCGCCGCCATCAGCATCGTCCAATCGGCAGACCCTTCAGCCGTCTGGGCGAAGATTCCCAGACCCAGTGTCAGCGTGCGGGCCTTGCTCGTCTCGGTGATCACCAGGGGCCAGAAGAACTCGTTCCAGTGATAGGTCAGGCTCACCAGGCCGAAGGCCAGATACCCGGGCACCGCCAGCGGAACGGCGATGTAGGCCAGGAACCGGAGGCCCCCGCACCCGTCCAGGGACGCCGCCTCCTCCAGCTCCCTGGGGATGCCCTTGAACGTCTGCCGGAGCAGGAACGTCCCGAAGGCCGACGCCAGGTACGGCGCCATGATGGCCAGCCGGGTATCCAGAAGACCCAGGCTGCTGAGGGTGAGGTAATTCTGGATGACCGTGCTTTGGGGAGCGATCATGAGTTGCACCAACAGCAGGAAGAAAAGGACGTCGCGGCCCCAGAAATTCATCCGCGCGAAGGCATAAGCCGCCAGCGTGATCGTCACCAGTTGGACCGCCAGAATGCCGAAGGCCACGACCAGCGTGTTCCAGTAATAGCGCCAGAACGGCATGGCGTCCAGGACGCCCGAGAAGTTCTTCAGGGTCGGGTGAGACGGCAGCCACTGGGGGATCAGGGAGAAGACCTCGCTCCGCTCCTTGAAGGCCGTCAGGGTGATCCACGCGAAGGGCACGACCACGACCAGAGCAGCCAGGAACAAGAGAGCGTGCACGGTCAAGCGCCAGAGGCGGCGGCTAGGCATAATGGACCCTTCGGTGCAGCATCCGAAACGCCAGGACCGTCAGCCCCAGCAGGATGAGGAACAGGATCGTCGAGACCGCCGAGGCGTATCCCATATCGAAGAAGCGGAAGGCATTCTGGTAGATGTAAAAGATGAAGAGGTTGGTATGGTTCCCCGGGCCCCCCTGGGTCATCAGATAGACCTGATCAATCGCCTGGAAGGAATCAATCACCGCCATGATGGCCACGAAAAAGGTCGTGGGGGACAGCAGGGGAAAGGTGATGCGCCAGAACCGCTGCCACGGGCTCGCGCCCTCCAGGATGGCTGCCTCGTACAGGTGTTCCGGGATCACCTGAAGGCCCGCCAGGAAGATCACCATGTAGTACCCGACCCGCTTCCAGATCCCCACCAGAGCCAGCGCCGCCAGGGCGAAGCGGCTGTGCCCCAGCCAATGGATGTCCGGCAGGCCCAGGGACCTTCCGTAGAAGTTCACCAGCCCATAACTCGGCGTGAGGATCCAGAGCCAGATCATCGCCGCTGCGGCCATGGGAATCATGGTCGGGTAGAACAGCGCCGCCCGGTAGATCGCCAGCCCGCGAATTCTTTGGTTGATCAACAGCGCCGACATCAGGGCCAGCGCCAGGCTGATGGGGACCGTCCCCAGGGCGAAGAGCACGTTGTTCTGAACAACCTGCCAGAAGAGGGGGCTGGACCACGCCTGCACATAGTTGGCAGCCCCCACAAGCTCCATCTTCGGTGTGGCCAGGTTCCACCTGAACAGGCTCAGGTAGAACGTCTTCAGGATCGGATAGTGGGTGAAGACGAAGAGAAAAAGGAAGGTGGGCAGGATATACAGGTACGGGCGCGCGACGGCCAGCGCCCGACGGCGGGCCCTCACCTCTTCGCGGACGCCGGCCACCCCTGCTGCCGGCAGGATGGTTGCAGGGACCTCAGGTTCGACTGTGCGATTCACACCGAACTCCGTCCCGATGAAGAACGGACAACGAGGCCTACGCGATCCGTCCGCCCGGGTGGCGCACCAGGACCGCCGGGTCGTGGCTGGGCAGGACGATGGCCGCCTCCCGTTTCAGACGTTTCGCCAGCTCCAGGCACTCGAAAAGATTCTCCAGGATGCCCAGCGGGATTTCCTTCTCAATGTTGTCGTAGTAGAAAATGGGATCGGCCATGATGGCGGTACCCTTTGTCGTCTCGATGGCGATGGCCATGGAATGCCGGTGATGACAGCCCGCCTCGAAGGCACGGATGCCGGGAACGATTTCCGCCTCCCGATCCACAAGGCGGACGCGATCCAGCGCTGTGGTCGTCAGATAGGCCATGGCCTCGTCCGGAATCTTGTGCCGGATCTCGGGATACTGCGGGGCGAGGTATTCCAGCCAGCCGACCTTGGAGACGTGAAACAGCGCCCGGGGAAATTGATGGACATGGGCGGCCGCATAGGGACCGAGCGACGAGAGAATCACATGCTCGACCTGTTCCGGACGAACGCCCGACCTGGCCAGGAGCCGCACCGGATCGCCCTCCGGGTCAGTCCGCCAGAAGGCATCCGGCCCCTTCTCCCGCTTGACCCGCGCCTCCAGCTCTGCGGAGTCCAGCGGCATTCCCGTGTCCACAAGGATCGTCCGCCCCTGCCCCTGGATCAACCAGACATAGAAGTAGAGCGTGAACCACTTCCCGAAGGCGCCTTGATAATAGATCTCCGGCCCGGGCACCCCCGACTCCCCGACCTTGAACGCCTGGATCGTGTACATGTCAACCGGCTCCACACAGTTGCCCGCCGTCCACAAACAGGGTGATGCCGCTCACATAGGCCGCCTCGTCCGACGCCAGGAAGATCGCGGCGCCCACGATATCCTCGGGCCGTCCCAGACGACCCAGAGGAGTCTGGTGGAGATTCTGCCCCCGCAAGCGGTCCTGGTCTGCTTGAGGGAGGTAGTTCAGGATATCCGTCTCGATGGTTCCGGGACCGATGGCGTTGACGGCGATGCCGTGCTTGCCGAGCTCCGACGCCATCCCTCGGGTGAGGTTCCGCACCGCCCCCTTCGTCGCCGAGTAGTGCGTCAGTCCCCTGCCGGATACGATCTCACTGATGGAAGAGACATTGATGATTCGGCCCCCGGTCCCTTGCCGGATCATCTGCCTGGCGGCCGCCTGGGAGCACAGGTAGACCCCTTTCGCATTCACGTCGAACGTCCGATCCCAGGTGGCTTCCTCCAGATCGAGGAACGGCTTGATCGGCGCGATCCCGGCGTTGTTCACCAGGACGTCCAGCCGGCCGAATGCGGCGACCGTCCCCTCCACCATTCCCCGGACGTCGGCCGCCAGGGCCACGTCAGCCCGGATCGCCACCGCCTGGCCACCGCCCGCCAGGATGGCCGCCGCCGTCTCTTCCACCAGGCCGGGGTCAATGTCGGCCGCGGCGATCCGCGCCCCTTCCCGCGCCATGCCCAGGGCGATCGCCCGGCCGATCCCCCGCCGCGCCCCCGCCCCGGTGACCAACACCACCTTCCCTTCCAGTCGAAGACCCATGCATGCACCCCGTCATCGTTCCCCCTGCCGGGCCCGACACCAGCGAGACAACACCGGAGCTTCCGCCTCGCGGCGTGTCACACCAAGACCTCTTCGCCCTTCCCCAGGTAGTGGAACAAGATCAGCAATGGCACAAAGGTGATGAGGATCAACACCGTCCCCAGGGCGGAGGCTTTCCCGAAGCTCCCGATGAGCACCTGGGCGAAAATCTCCACGCTCATGGTGGCCCACGGGCCGGAGTACAGGATGACCGTAGCGCTCAGCTCCCGGATCGTCGTTGACCAGGTCAACAAGGCGCCCGAGAGTATCGCCGGCGCGAGCAGGGGCACCGTGATCCTCAGAAAGGTTTGGGCCGGAGGTACCCCGAGGTTGATGGAGGCGTCTTCTACGCCGGTGTCCAACTGCTGCAACATGCCCACCGATGAGCGAACCGAGTAGGGCAGGCGCCGAATAACGTAGGCCAGGACCATGATCACCCAGGTGCCGGTCAGCAAGACAGGGGGTCGGTTAAAGGTGATCACGAGACCGACGGCAAGAACGACACCGGGTACGGCATAGGGAAACATGATCAGGGAATCCAAGACAGTGGTCGCGAGACTGCGACGCCTGACGATCACGTAGGCCACCAGTGTCCCCGCCACGACGCCCAAGCCGGTCGAAATCGTGGAAAGCAATAGCGTATTCTTCAAGACATGCGGCAGGGTATAGAGGACTTGGCGGTAGCTTTCCAGGGAGAACTCCGGAAGCAGCAGGGGCCCCTTCGTCTTCAGAAACGACGAGACGACAATCGTGGCGGTGGGAAGCATGGCCAGGCTGAGCAACAACAGTACGAAGAGGGTGGCCAGAACGCGCTTGAGGAGCGGCTGGGCCTTCACCTCCAGCGGGCGCACCGTCACGTTTCCATAGGAGCGAGCCGCGGCATAGTGCCTCTGCAACAGAAGGGCCCCGATGGAGACGATCAGCAGGAACATGGAAAGGGTGCTTGCCATGGCCGGATTGCCGCCGAACTCATTCACAAATTCCCCGTAAATCAGGGTGGAAAGCACTACAAACCGCTCCCCGATGATCATCGGGGTTCCAAAATCCGAGAACGACGTGATGAACACCAGCAGTGCGCCCGTGGCGACGGAGGGGGCGAGGATAGGCCAGATGACGGTCCGGAAGGCCCCAAACTCGCTCGCCCCGAGGTTGCGCGAGGCGTCTTCCAAGGCCTGATCAATGGACCGAAGCGCCGAAGACACCATCAGGAAGACGAACGGGAAATACTGGAGGATAAAGACCAGGACGATGCCCCGCCACCCGTAGATGGTCGGGATGGTGATCCCGAGTTCCCGGAACCAGCCCGTGATCAGACCACCGCGCCCCAGGAGCAGGACCCACGAGTAGGACCCGATGAAGGGGGGCGAGACGAAGGTGAGGACCACGGCCGCGCGCACAAGGCTCTTCCCCCAGACGTCGTATCGGCTCACACAATACGCCATGGGGACGCCGATGAGGATGGCGCCGACCGTCGCCAGCCCGCTCACCCAGAGGCTGTTCACCAGGGTGATGTAGTAGTACTTCCTCGAAAAGAAGCGGGCGTAGTTTTCAATGATCTTGAAGTCACCTGCGGCCGTGGCCAGACTGGCAATCCCGATATTCACCATCGGAACGATCAGCAGGGCGATCACGGTGCAGAAGCCCAGCAGAGTGACCAGGGACCAGAAGGTGACGTGCTCCCGGATCGCCGCCAGGAGCGGCAGTGGGGAGGCGGCCTTCTGGACGGCCACGGCGCGGCTCACGCCCTGTCCTCCGGAAAAACTGTGATCCTGGCGGGAAACACCATCAGCCGAAGCTCCGCCCCCCGGGCCTCGATCTGTCTGCTATCCAGGGCATGCTGCTCTGCAACCACGGTCACGCCAGGCGCGACCTCTACGCTATACCGGACGATCGCCCCAGAGTACACGATTTCCTGGAGCGGTCCCCGCAGGACATTCCCGACATCCGCGTCCCCGGAAGAGACCACCCGGACGTCGTGAGGTCGAAAGCCGAGCACCACGGTTGTAGCGTCCGACTGGACCCGACGGGAGTCCACCTGCAGCCTGCACCCCGGGGCCACCTCAAATTCTACGCTGCCTTCCACGGCGGCCTGGGGCATCCGCCGGGCCCGGAGGAAGTTGCCCCCACCCACGAAGCCGGCGACGAATCGGCTCCCGGGGGTGAGGTAGATCTCCATGGGCGTCCCCACCTGCTCCAGCCGCCCGTC
>JACQVO010000001.1 GCA_016209725.1 Candidatus Methylomirabilota bacterium
CGGGGGCGCCGGGCCCTGCACGCTCTCCCTCCCGGGCACCTCCGGGGGGCTCATCGCGACGTTCTCCCAGAGCGGCTGGCCGCTCGCCGTGAACGTCATCGGCCCCGGCACCGTCACGAGCGCACCCGAGGGCATCAATTGCAGTAGCGGCACCTGCGTGGCCACCTTTCCCCCGGGGACGACTGTCAGTCTGTCCGCCACGCCGGGCGCTGCCGCCGTCTTCGACGGCTGGAGCGGGGCCTGCGCCGGCACCGGCGGCTGCTCGGTCACCCTCACCACAGGCCAGACCGTCTCGGCAATGTTCACCGCCCGTCCGACCGTCACCGCCTTCACTGCCAATGTGGCGTTTCCCGTCCAGGTCGGCACGCGCATCACCTGGACGACCACGGTCTCCGGCGGTGTCCAGCCGGTCGAGTACGAGTTTACCCGCGAGGATGACCGCACCCCCGTCCTCGTCCAGCGCTACTCGACAACTTCCACATATGCGTGGATCCCCACAGCGACTGACATCGGCAGCCACCGCCTCCAGGTGGCCGTCCGCAACGCCGGGTCCGGCAGCCCAGGGGACGACTACGCGATTACGGAGTCTTTCGAGGTGATCCCGTGAGCCGTCACGCAGGTCCGCGCCCGATCGCCCATCGGAAGGAGCATCGGATGTTCCGGTCCCTCTGCTTCCTTGTCCTTCTCGCCGACACCCTGGCGGCACCGCTCGTCGCAGCAGCCGACCTCTACCTTGTCCAGCAGTTCGAGATCCGCCAGGGGGCCACGGTTGTCCTCACCCAGCAGCGCGACCTCTACGTCCAGGGAACGAAGCTGGCGCTCACCAACGGCCAGAGCTGGCTCGTGGTCCGCCCGGACCTCCAGCACGCCTGGCTGCTAGATGCCGACCGCCACCTTCTGTCAGAAGTATCCATGGACCAAATCCGCAGCGATACTGCCGCCGCCCTCGCCAAGGCCACCCCGAAGGGGTCCCTCCCCCCGCTTAAGCCCACCCACGAACGCAAGACCATCGCCGGGCTCTCCTGCCGTGTCCACCGGGCCGCCATCCCCGCGCTCAGCGTGGAGGTCTGTGTCACCCGGGACCTCCCCGCGCTCGAGCAGTTCCAGGCCGTCCTGGGCACTCCTGGGGAGATTACCGGTGTGCCACTGGAATTCGAGATCCGGCTCCAGCCCCCCGGGCAGCCGCCGCACATCATTGCTCAGCGGGTGACCGAGGTCCGGCGCGCACCGTTGGATCCCCGACTCTTCTCGCCCCGGACCGGAATGCGGAGCGCGATTCCCCCTGCCCCGCGGTGACCGTCCGCGTGGCGGGTCGAGCGGAGAGGGACGGTGTCGGTGCTCCACGACGAGGCGCTCGTCGGCGAGCAGCAGGTGCGGCGACGATTCCGGCGCCGGCATGGCCGCCACACCTACGCGACCCATCCCGAGCGGGCCAGCGGCGCCGAGCTGGAAGTGGTCCGGGAGCAACTCGGCCACGCCAGCGTCAAGACCACAACGAACCACCCGAGTCTTCCACTAAGTCGGGGCGAGCGCAGCGATCCGGTGCCGGATTCGGACGACGAGCGCGTGCTGGAGGACGCCCGTGAGCCGTAGGAGGGTCCGCCGAGCATGCGGGACAACCTTTCCGACGGTGTTGGACAGCAGGAACCAGAGGCGCTTCGGCCGGGCGGTCCGGAGATCTCCGGGGAGGGTCAACCGCTTGAGCGCGGTGAGCAAGTTGTACGTGAGTACGTTGAGCCGGAACCACGCGGCGTTCGCCCCGAACTTCCCGCTGGTGAGGGCGGCCGCCGCCAACTCGTTCTTGAGGACGTGATGCGCGTGCTCCACGGTGCCGGCCTTCTCCCGGTGCCACTGGAGGAGGGCGAGGCCACCGCCCGCGCGGTTGGTGACCACGGCGCAGTAGTGGACCGCACTCCCCTCGGCGACCAGGGAGCCCTGGCGCTTCTGGACGCGCACCGCGAGGTAGCGCCGGAGGCACGGCCGCTGCTTCCGGTAGTGCGTGTCGTCCGGCACATAGGGGACCTCGGCCCACGCGCGGATCGCCTCGGGGTCCTCCCGTTCCCCCTGCCAGGCCGTTTCGAGGAGCCGCTGGATCTCGGCCCGCAGGTGCTCGGAGAGATCGGCGCTGATCCCGTATTCGATCTGGGGGGCCTCGCACCAGCGGAGGACGTCGTGATCGGAGAGGGCACTATCCCCCGGAGGCGGATCTGGGTGGGGCCCGGGGGCAAGGCGGCCACCGCCTGTTCGAGGACACGCACGTTCCCGCAGCCGGCGGGGACGCGGCCGTCCCGGAACGGGTCGTGGAGGATCACGTCCTGCTCGGCCCAGAGGACCACCACCGGCTGGTAGCCCCGGGTCCCGTCGTAGGCCCCCGGGGCGGCCTGCTGGTGGCTCGCGAGGAGGGTCGCATCCACGTCGAGGGTGGCCGTCGCCTCGGGCGCCCCGCTGCAACGCGGTGACGAGCGTGCGGTTGGCCTGCCCAAGCCCGGCGAGCGGGGCCGATTCCTCACGGATCGCCGCCTGGGGCCCCGCCGGCCAGAGCGGGGGGTCGTCCACGTGGAAGGCCTCCAGGAAGTCGCGCACCCTGGTCGCCGCGGGGAGCGCGTAGCCGAGCAGGCTGGCGAGCGCCTGGTCCTCGCGCAGCGTCGTGAGGTGCTGGCAGCGGTCGCCGCCCGCGACCCACAGGGCGATCAGGCTCGCCCCCAGCTGCGACGGCCGCAGTCCCCGCTGGCGTTGCTTGATCTGCCCCTCGGCGTCGATCGTCGCCGCGACCCCGAGGTGCCGGAACAGCTCGATCCGGAGCGGCACCCCCGCGCGCCCCGTGACCAGCGTGGGGTCAATGGCGTCATCGATCTCGAAGGGCAACCGCCTGGCATCCTTGGGCATCGCGTTCCTCCTCTCGGTGTGTGCACCCAGTGGGTGAACAGAGGCAAACACGATGCCCTCGTGGGGCGCCACTTCCCATGCGGGGTGGAGCGGGATTTGCTCAGCCGGTTCACAATCTTATCCGGAGACTAGGGCCCAAAGATACTTCTTGACAAATGGGCTGTCGGTGATGTATCTCAACTATAGGAATATTGTTCCGCATATCGGAACTCATAATGTCGATGTGTGGGTTACTCTTATCGCCACGAGGTTGCATCCTTGACACTCCGAGAGGCGCCGTACGTTGAGTCCACACGCCTTCCGGGGCCATTGCGGGGCACCGCGAGGAGACGGACATCGGACGTGACATCCCAAGATAAGAAGATGGTTGCAGGGGACCGCAAAGCTGACCGAGCGCGTCGGCGAGACCGAGCTGGGGGGCTCAAGACGTTGCGTAAGGCCATAAGGGTCCTGAAGTGCTTCTCGCTTCAGGAGCCGCATCTCTCGCTTTCCGAGATCGCCGATCGCGTGGGATTGGCGCGGAGTACAACCCACCGAATATTGGCGACGCTTCGCGACGAGGGCATGCTGGAGCAAGACGGGAGGCGGGAGCTGTACAGGCTGGGGCTGGAAGTGTTTGAGATGGGGAGTGTGGTTCTGGCGAATATGGAACTTCACCGCGAGGCCTTGCCCTTCATCGAGGAGTTGGCGCGTGAGACCGGGGAAACCATCCACCTGGGAGTATTCGACGGCACCCAGGTGGTCTCGATTGAGAAAATGGACTCCCCGCGCGGATTGACCACCGTCGTTACTATCGGGAAAGGAGCACCCGCGTATTGCACTGGGGTTGGGAAAGCCCTCCTATCCTTCCAGCCGGAAGCCGTTGTGGACCGTATCTGCAAGATGGGGCTCACGCACCACACGCCCCAAACGATCACAGACCCCGCAAGCCTCCGCCAGGAGTTGGCTAAGATCCGTGTCTTGGGGTACGCCGTTGATGACAGGGAACTGCACCCGGATGTGCGCTGTGTTGCCGCCCCCATCAGGGACCACACAGGGAATGTGGTCGCGTCGATCAGCATCTCCGGGCCGGCCACGCGGATTCAAAAGAGTGCGATCCCATCCCTGGCGAAGATGATCCGGGCGGTAGCCGCTAAGCTGTCCGCCCGGCTGGGACACACGGTACTTGAGAGTACACGGCGAACAGGCTCATCTCGGGCCACGGCTCGATCGTCAGCTGCTCGGTGACTGAACCGGCGTTCTCCGTTACCCACCTCGGCGCCCCCAGCGACTCGGGGCAGAACGTAGGAGGTTATGTAATGGGTATTAAGGGCGTCATTCCGGCCATGATCACGGTGTTCGATGAGAATGAAGACATTGATGAGAAGGGGCTTCGGAGTCATGTACACTTCCTCATCGAAAACGGCGTGCATGGAATCGCCCCAGATGGTAGCACGGGCGAGTTCATCGCCATGACATTGGAAGAGCGGAAGCGGGTCATCGAGATTGTCCTGGACGAGACCAAGGGACGAGTGCCGATCTACCCCGGCACTGGCTATTACACCACGAAAGCTACGATCGCTCTCAGCCAACACGCGGAGAAGGTGGGGGCGGCCGGAGTCATGGTGATCCTCCCCTATTACATGCAGCCGACAAAGGCTCAGGCAATGGACCACTTCCGGACACTGGCGCGGAACCTCAGCCTCCCCATTATCCTGTACAATAACCCCTGGTTTGCCGGCTACGAGCTGAGCGCGTGGGACATAGCCAAGTTAGTGGACGAGGGGGCCATCGCAGCCGTGAAGGCCGCCCATGGCGACGCAGATCGCGTCCATGACCTCAAGTTCTTGTGCGGAGATAGGCTCTCCGTCCTTTATGGCCATGACTATTGTGCCATGGAGGCCTTTCTCGCCGGGGCTGATGGCTGGCTCTCAGGTGCGCCCAATGTATACCCTCGCCTCTGCCGGGATCTGTACCAAGCGGCTGTAGTGGAGAAGAATGTCGAAAGGGCCTGGGCGATCACCCAGAGTACATTACCCTTCATTCATTTTCTCCTCTATAACAAAGAGGATCGGCATCCCCACTGGTTGTCTGTCATTAAGGGTGCCCTAAACCTCATGGGACGACGGGCCGGTATTCCGCGGAAACCTATCATGCCGCTGAGCGGACGCGATGAGCACAAGCTCAAAGGCATCCTGCACAGTATGGGGCTCCTATAGCCTAGGATCCTTCGGCAGACACTGGGGCGGACAATTTCGAGATTGGGATGATACCATCTAGAATGCGTGTGTTTTGTCCAGAGATTAACTGGTAGGAGGAGGCTCCGAACGCAGAGCCTCCGTCCCCCGAAGGAACGTAGCGTGCGGATTTCCCGCACTACGCCCTACAGAGGGGTTACCGACCATGTTGGGCCGTGAAGCGACGAGGAGCTCAAGGGCGCTGAAGGCGGCTGCTCTTCAGGCCGGCAATCCGGCGTCATTCCCACAGGAATTACCTCGCTCCCTCGGCCTTACTCAACTTTATCCACACCCCGCCGCTCCCTCCTTGTGGCCCTCCTTCGCATCCGAGTTGGAGCCTTTCGGCCCTCGCGCGGCCCCACGCACCTGGGCGTGGGTCCCGCGGCTCTCACCGCGGTTCTACATTACTATGGAGGCCCTGACTTCTCGCGACGCATCGGCCCAACGTTTCGAGCTCTGCCTTATCGCCGCGCCCATCCCGGCGGCTCTTCGGCCCTGGGCTAGCGGTATGAAAACCCTCACCGGGAACGCAACGAGACCTCCCCAGGTCAGACGGTCCTCTGTCCCTTCGTGCTGTCCGCCCACGCCGTGTCTCAAAGTGCGCCCCGCAGGTATTTCCCTCGCCCGAAGGCTGCGGGCTCGGATGAATGCGCTCATGGCCGACCGGTTCGCCCTGGCTCTCGCCTCGGCCACGGCTCGGAGGTTTAGCGAAGGCCCTTCGGATTTCACCTCGCGGTGGACACCCTGCCCTCCCCGTGTCCTCCGACACGAGGCCGCCGGGTCCTCGCAGGCCTCTTGTCTACGCGACCCCCGTGCGACGGTGCGGCGGGAGTTTCACCCGCGAGAGAAACTCCCTGCTGGGCGCACAACCAGAAGCCGGCGTGACAACAGTAGCAGTGAGAAGGCAACTGGTCTTCTCCCCTTACCAAATGCGACGATGAACGGCATGAACCGCTGCACCATCCCTCTCCGTTTAGCCTCATTGGAAATGAGGTTTCCCGGAAGTGTTCCTGAGGGTCGTGGGAACTCTGGGGGCGTCTTTACAGCCACCCAACTGAAGCGGATCAAGACATTTCAGTCTCCGTGGAACGAGTCCTCGTTTTCACACCAGATTCGGTTTAAGCCTCTTTCTGGTTGTGGGCGTACGTCACCATAGCCGGAGGGGACTTGCCCAACGCCGCCAATTTTTGTATCGAGTGCAGGCATAGCGCATGATGAGTCTGAACAGTCGACAGGGTGGCTCGCCGCTCATCTGGTATAGTCAGTCCACGCAAACGCAGCCTTCAGGTGCTGCAGGCAATCGACATCGCGCTCCTCGGCCTCGGCCGCCATTACCGGACACTTGCGGTGCCACGGGAATTCGCTCCGTTACCAAGCCCATAGAAGATCTCCGACCTCCTTCCCTGCTCGGACAATTCGGCGCGGGCCTCAGCTTGGAGACGGGACGCTCGGGGGCTTATGCGACGTGGGATGGGAGCCTCACCGGCGAGATCCATGGCGGAGAGGCCTTCGGGCCATCACGCGCCTCCGGGCGGACGGCCCACTGCAGCTTCACGGAATCAACCTGCCCACCGGGTCACCGAGCGAGAGCCGGCGCAGCCGCAGGGGCTCCGATGGCGTCCGCCTGCTTCGAAACAATCGCCATCTGCGAGGCAGACGCGATGATCCGGGAAGCTCGTTCGCCCCTGCCCGAGGACAAGCCAGCCCTCGGGAGATTCTCCCTCGGGCGCCGGCCAGTGCCAGTAGAGCAGATAGCCGATGCGGGGACCGCCCTCCTCCCAGCGGCGGATCCCGCCCTCTGGGGGCAATGCCCCCGCCCGCAATCAAGGTGATCAGTCGGAGATCACATTGAGAATCTGGCTCGTGATAGACGGGAGGAACTCAGGACCTTTCTGAGGACAGTCGGTTTACCTTGAGAAAGGGTTAGCCAGACGTGCAGTCCGCAGTAAATAGAACTGGAAGAGGAGACAGAGATGAGATCTATCAGTGAACACCTTGCTCACACGGCTATTGCGTTTATGGCTCGGGATCTGCGTGATCATCCCGAGACTGTCGTGCTGGAAGCAAAACGCTGTCTTTTGGACTCGCTAGCCGTCGCCGTGGGAGCATGTAGTGCTCCAGTTAGCAACATCATCTGCACCTGGGCGCGTGAGATGGGAGGAAGACAAGAGGCGACTGTGATTGGTGACGGGCTAATGGTGCCTGCCGCGCATGCCGCGTTGGCTAACGGAACAATGCTCAGGTATTGGGATTATAATGACAACTATATGACAAAGACCGGGGCGGGTCTGCATGCCTCCGAAATCATTCCAGCTGTGCTCGCTGTGGCAGAGGCTGTCCGTGCGAATGCTGACAGCACGCTCAAGGCAATCATTCTAGGGTATGAGCTAGCGGCTAGACTGTGTGATGCGGCGGGGAAGACATCCCATTCTATCGGGCCGAGAGGTATACACCATGGGACCCTGGGACTTCTCGTCGCCCCAGCCATTGTAGGCCCTCTTATGAACCTGACTCCGCAGCAGATAACGAATGCTATTGGCACATCAGGCGCACTTGTGATGTTGGGAATAATTGATCCGATGCCCCATGATTGCAACACTATGGCCAAGGAT
This sequence comes from Candidatus Methylomirabilota bacterium, assembly GCA_016209725.1. Taxonomy (GTDB): domain Bacteria; phylum Methylomirabilota; class Methylomirabilia; order Methylomirabilales; family 2-02-FULL-66-22; genus 2-02-FULL-66-22. The sequence continues at coordinate 7,715 of JACQVO010000001.1, forward strand.
GTTGCCTTTCCACTGGGTAACTATCTGGGGATTACTGCGGCGTCGTGGGCAAAGGCAGGATTCACCGGACCAACGAGGGTGTTCGAGGGCGAAAAGGGCCTGGTCGCCTCCGCCTTTGGCGACGACTATGACTTAGAGGCACTACGGCGAAGTCTGGTCTTGCCGTGGAAGCGGTACGCGATACTGGAGACCGCGCGGAAACTGTTTCCCGTATGTGGACCCCTGCTCGGTGTAGCCGAGGCAATGCATAAGCTCGTGAATGAGAACAACATTGATCCAAATATGGTTGCCGGCATTAACATTCGAGCCAGCGCGATGTGTGCTCATCACGATGATGACCCGCATGGATTCTATGCCATTAACAAGGAAACCGCAGATCACAGCCTCCCCTTCGTTGTTTCGGTGCTGCTCTTGGAGAAACGACTTGGACGCGAGCAGTTCTCGTCCCAATGGTTGAAGGATCCACGGATTCCAAGAATCGCGGCCAAAATACGCGTGCGAGCCGACCCATCAATGCATTTCAAGGGCGATCCAGGTTACGTTGAGATCAGAATGACGAACAAAGAGGTGTTTGCGACAGGCGTCGCAGCCCGGAAGGGGCATTACACGAATCCGATGAGTGATGAGGACATCAAAGCGAAATTCAGAACAATGAGCGATGGCTTCATGACCGAAGACACGCTCGAGAAGTGTATCGATCTCGTCTACCGCTTCGAAGAAGTGGCCGACATCTCCGAATTTATGAGACATTTCGTCCGAAGCTAGTGTTCCAACGGATTCCTGCGAACGATGTGGAGCAGAAGGCAAGCCTCAGTCGGGTTGATACGTGGTGTGAACGCCCAGTGAGTCGCTGTCTCCAGTGACAGTGGGCAGAAGGCGGTTGGTGCTTTCCCATGATGCGGGAGGGTTCTCCGGGCGTAGTGTGGCCCGCAGGCCGAGGGACAAGAGACCGCTACGGTTAGGCGCTGCCCGATGTGGATGACCGCCGGCCTCTCATATCCGGCAAGAGGAGGACGAAATGAAGACACTCTCGACTGCCCTGGTGTTAGTCGTAAGCGTGCTTGCGTCTATGATAGGGACCCCTGGTGACGCAGCAAATGTGACCCTTGAGGTGCAGTATGGCTTGCCGACGGTCGAAGCGCAGACAGTGTTTAAGAGATTTGTGGCAGACTTTGAACGCGCAAACCCGGATATCAAGATAGAGCTGTCCCTTGTCCCGATGGATAAATTTCTACCTGTCTCGGCACCTAAATTCATGGCGGGAACCGCCCCAGACATAGTGCATGCCTTGGTTGGGAGTGGAATTGAAATCTTCAGAAACCAGGGCGCTCTTTACGACCTATCGGCGTTTATGGACGCCGACTTTCGGAGCAGCTTTGTCCCACAATTCTGGGGCACTCTGGGAACCCACGCCCTGCCCATCAGCGTCCAATTGGAGGGGTTGATCTTCTACAGAACAGACAAATTCAAGAAAGCCGGTGTGATACCTCCTGCAGGCGATACCCCTTGGACGTGGGACGAGTTTCTCGCAGCGGCAAAGAAGCTAACCAAGGATGTTAACGGAGATGGGGTCATCGATGAGTGGGGGTTCGCGGAAAGAGGGATGCTGGGGTTTCGATTTACGAAGGCGTCGATCCCCTACTACCGGGCGGCAGGGACGGACGTCATTCGTCAGAACGGGAAAGGGAAATGGGTATCAACCTTTGATACCTCAGAGACCCAGAAGGCGTTGCGCTTTCAGGTGGACCTCATGACAAAACACCAGGTGCGGCCGAAAGCATCGATAACTTGGGGTTCTCCCGAGGGGTATAGAGCCTGGAAAGAAGGCGCAATCGCCATGTTTAACATCGGCTCTTACTACGAATGGACCATTCGTACGATGACCCCGGACTTACAATTTGCCGATGGCTGGGATGTCATGCTGTTCCCTGTCGCTAACAAATCGATCCAGCCATCGATTTTACTGCAGGAGGAGGGGTTCGCGATTACCCGGCAAAGCAAACACCCCCAGGAGGCCTGGCGCTTTTTGAAGTTTCTCTACACCAAAGATCGCCTGAAGGAACTTGCGATCGTGAATACCGAGGCAATTCCTGCCCTGAAAGACAGTCTGAATCTCCCCTATTACACCCAGCAGAAGCAACTGTGGGTTCAGAAGCTATCAAAATGGATGAAGTATGTCAGTCCTCAGGTGTCCCATCCAAAATATGTCCCCATCTGGAGCAATATAATCGGCCCCATTACCCAGGAAATAATGGGAGGGAAAATGGACGTCGAGCCGGGGGCGCGTGAAATGCATGGCCGGATAAATAGGGATCTCCAATAGCGCGCATGCGTAGCGGGCTGAACGCTTAAGCGTGTGTCAGCGGTCACCTGGGGTCGCCCACACTGAGCCATTGGGGATCACCGACGAGCGCCACTGAGTCCTGAGCGCAGGGTGGGACATGGCACAGGCTCAAGCCCTGGAGCATAAGAACAGTCCGCAAAAAGCCTGCCGGGCTGTCAGTGGAATCATTGAGATCACCGGGGTGGCTCAGTCTGGGCCACCTCGCCCGGCTCTGCCAGGTGACCCTGGGTGGCTCTGGGTGGCTCTGGATGGGCGACCGTTGACCGCGTGTCGCCGGCACAGCGGCACCGCTGGGGTTCCGGGGCACTTGAACACTCCTCCGAGACGTCTCCGGGCTGACCCCACGAGAGTGTGTGATGTGCACCCGCCGGAACCCACTGTGCATGGACAGAGTCTCGGCGTTGCGCAGTCAGAGGCGGTCCCTCGGATACTCACATGTTGAAGCCTCGCTGCCTTCCGTACATTCTCATCTTCCCCGCTGCGCTTACAACGATTCTGATGGTGGGATGGCCTATTGTTCAGGCGGTGCAGCTGAGCCTATATCACTCGCGCCTTCTGGGCGTGAGTAGCTTCGCTGGGCTAGATAACTTCCGATACCTTCTCTTTGAGGAAAGAATCTTCAGGGAAGCTGCCAGGAATACGCTTCTATGGATTGTCGTCGGGGTTGCGTGCGAATACGTGTATTCGCTCAGTGTAGCACTCTTGTTGAATCGGGTGACGCATCTACGTCGCCCTTTCACAATTGCCATCATCCTCCCGTGGATTATCCCACCGGTGGTTGCCGCACTGATTTGGCAGACGTTCTTCGACCCCTTTTACGGCATAGTGAACGAGCTCCTAACGAAAGTTGGCGTGCTTAAGGCCAAGGTCAGTTGGCTTGGCGAAGCGCGCCTTGTACTACCCAGCCTGATCGCAATATCAGTGTGGAGATTTAGCCCCATGACTATCATTGTCTTTCTGGCCGGGCTCCAGAGCATACCGCGGCCACTGTATGAGGCGGCGGAGGTCGATGGAGCGACGCGCTTTCAGTGTTTCCGGTTCATCACGCTTCCCATGCTCGCCCCGATAACAATCGTGATCTTGACTCTCAAAGTCGTGTGGAGGGCCAGGCATTTTGACTTAGTGTGGGCGCTGACTGAGGGTGGACCGGGTCACGCATCCGAATTGTTGGCTACCCTTGCTTACAAATACGCAATTGTCCAACAGGACGCAGGTCTCGGATCAACGGTCGCGGTAGTCTTGCTGGTGTGTCTGGCCATGTTCATGATTTACGTTATACGCAAAATGCTGGAGGTTAGAGGTGCATAGATCACAGCGGAGGAGAATGGCCGAGGGGGTATTGGTGTATCTCGGCCTGGCGGTAGCAACACTGTTCGCGGTGTTTCCTTTCTATTGGGCTGCCGTGATTTCGTTGTTTGGGAATCCGTATTTTCCATCCCTGCAGCTCGTCCCCAAATTCAGTACCTTTACACTCGACAGTTATCGCAATGTTCTGATCGCAAGGAATTTTCCCGTGCTGTTTAGGAATAGCCTCACCGTGTGTGTAGCAACGATGGTGTTGGGTGTCGGCGTCAGCGTGCTTGCGGCATACGCCCTTTCCCGCTTCACATTCTTAGGGAAGCGGACCTTTGGTGTCGGGATTCTCTTTTCTCAGGCGCTACCGGGAATTGTGCTGGCGATTCCAATTTACTTTGTTCTGATGCGGCTCCACCTTCTGAATACGCACGCGGGGTTAGTCCTTACCTACCTCACGTTCGCGGTTCCATTTTCCACGTGGATGCTTTGGGGATACTTTAACACAATTCCCCTTGAGATTGAAGAGGCAGGCATAGTAGACGGATGTAGCAGAATAGGTGTGTTGGTGCGCATTGTTTTACCTCTTAGTGGACCGGGTGTGGGTGCCGTGGCGCTCTATACATTTATGTTAGCGTGGGAGGACTTCTTGTATCCCTTGATGATTCTTTCCTCCGAGAAGAAGCAACTCCTGACCGTCGGGGCCTCCTTGCTGATCAGCAGCCAGGCAATTTACTGGGGTCAATTGATGGCTTATGTGGTGCTTAGTGTTCTCCCGATTACATTGCTCTTCGCGTGTCTGTTGCGATATTTTGCGACCGGACTTACTGCAGGGGCAATGAAGGAATAGATGATCAGGCGGGGACTGGCGATCGATCAAGTATCAGGAAGGGGCGCCCCGAGTGAACAGGGGGAGAGGCGGGAAATCCCCGGTGCGCCTACAGGAGCTGACAGTGATCGGAGTAAGCGTCGAGCCTTCGGATCTTGAGGACATGATCTGTCCCAGCGGAGGCTCTTTACAAAGCAGGCGCCGGAGAGACAATCAGTCCTGGGGAATATGATCGTGAATGGTGTACCATTAGCCGCCTGGGTTGGTGTGGCGTCTTGCGCCCCGGACAGGTGATGCTTACGGCTAGTATCCGACCCCCGCGAACGAAGGCGCGGGACCTGGCGGTCGGGGTAGGGCAAGCTATCCTTGGCCACTTACGTGAGATGCCGATGGAGCGGCTGAATGGCCGCGAGCAACCGCGAAGGACGAGCTTCTTCGCGGGGGGAGAGCTGCTCAAGGGCGTTGTGAACCTCTACCACGCTGACCTTGGTCCGCTGTAACGTGTACCTTTCGGTAGACGGCTTCAACGCGGTGCAGTTACAGGCGAAGCAGTCGGGTGGCGGGCGGCGGAGCCTCGTGACACACGGGAAATCCTCACGCTCGCGCATGCCTCGCCCAACTCCGTTCGATGGAACGCTCGTAGGTAGCCTGAGATCGCCGGGCGCGGCGGCCGCGAGCATGAGGCGATCCACAAGAACATGAAGGCGACCTCGAAGGGTCTCGGGACGCAGCTGTTGTCGCTTGGCGATGAGATGCAGGCGATGGCAGCGTCGAAGGTGCCAGGAGGAGGGAAGCGGAAATGAGACTCCAGGGGCGAGTAGCAATCGTGACGGGTGGCGCAAAGGGGATCGGCTGGGGAATCACGCAGCTCTTCGCCAAGGCAGGGAGTCACATTGTTCTGATCGGTCGGTCGGAGGACGCGATTCGACAGGCGGAGCGCCACCTTCGAGATGACGGCATCAAGGCGCTCGCGTGCGTGGGCGATGTTTCGAAGTCGAGCGACGTACGCCAAATGGTTGCGGCAGCCCTCCAACAATTCGGTCAGATCGACATCCTGGTGAACAACGCTGGCGTGAATCCCAACAGAGGCAGATCCGTGCTGGATACCGAGGAGGCGGACTGGGATGCCATAATGGCCGTCAACCTCCGCGGCATGCTCCTTTGCACGAAGGCCGTTCTTCCAATAATGAAGAAACAGCGGCGAGGCCACATCATCAACATGTGCTCGATCGGCGGAAAAGTGATTCGAGACGGGAAGAACTCCGCCTACCGCACGTCCAAATTCGGCGTGCGCGGGTTTACGTGGAGTCTCGCCAAGGATGTGCGCGATGACAACATCTCCGTGAGCGCGATCCTCCCTGGCACCACCCAGTCGGCAATGAATCCGAACGAGACAGGGGACTCCTCATCTTGGCTGAGCCCGAATGACATCGGGGAGGCAGCCCTCTTCCTTGCCACACGCGAGCCCAACGTGATAATTCCCGAGATGATCGTCGCCCCGAGGTCCAGCATCGGGGGGCCCACGTGCCCGTACTGCTAGGCTGGGGGCTGACCCGGAATGCACCGACGGAGGCTACCGGAGATGTTGCTCTCCTCGGGATCTGAACCCCATCCCCGATCGCTCGTTCAGGCCCTGCTCGTATAGGTGCTTCATCATCTCAGGGGCCCGTCGTGGCGGACCCAGGCATGGAAGGCGGACGATCATAGCACCGGACCAGACTAGATCGCTGGGTCTGGAGCTCCGAATCGCTTGAGGCCCTGAGCCATCCGTTCGCCGCAGCCGTGCTATAAATAGAGACGCAATTCTTCTCTCCAGTCCAAATCTTCCCACTCCAAATCCCGCGAGGGCAACCTCATGAGGGTTCGATTCCCTCCCCCGGCACCATAATTTGTGCAAAGCACATCCCCACGAAGGACCGCGGTAAGAGTCATATCGCGCTCCTCCCACAGCGAAGCCCTCGTTCAGGGGCCACATGCAGTCTTAATCGTGTCTGGGAACCTTCCTCACGCCACCGAATGATGCAAGGGCGCTCCTCTATGGAGTCTTTGTTCTCGCGTCACCAATGGCCTGAATCATAGGCGGGCGGCCCTGCCTCTTGCGCAATTGAGAATTGACAAGGTGCCGGTTGCATTTGTAGACTGCGAAAATATCAGGGTGTGTCCGCTCCCTGTAACGCGCGTCCGAATCACGAGGGTCCCGTGACTCGACGCACCGCCCCATGGATTCTCCCTTCGCCGGCACTCTTGGTGCCGTCACCGCGAGGAGACCTGTCGGGAAGCCTGATCACCCGCATCTTCTCTTCTTTGCGGGCCATTGTTCCCCCGCCCCGCTCCACCATCGTGCGCTGATCCTCCCAGGTCGTCTTCTAGGCCGGGCCGAACCGTCGGCCCGCACTCGTCCTCTATCTGTGCGATCCGCCAGGGTCCGAGAAGGCGGCTTCCCCCACCTGGCGGGCTGGCCGTCTGACCACGTCTTGCCAGGGAGGCTACGATGCCTATTCCCGCAGGAGGGATGCGGAGATTGTTGGAGGAAGAGCGCCGTCGCGAAGCGGCCCACCAGCGGCTGCGCGGGCAGCGACGCCGCCAAGAGTTCCGCTGGTGGTTGGCGGTGGCCGGGGCCGTTGCCGGGCTCACCCTCGTCGCTTTCGGGGTGGGGTCCGCGCGGGCGGAAGAGGAGCAGAGCGCCGAACTTCTCGAGCGCCTCCGTATCCTGGAGGCACGGGTGCGGACGCTCGAGGACGACCAGGAACACCTGCGGCGAGCCCTCCTCACCTTCGAGGTGCCGGAGGAACTCGTCTTCGCGGGCGAGCGCGTGCCGCTCCGCCGCTGGGATGTGCGCGAGCGGTTGGAGCGGGAAGTGCTTCTCGCCCTCCAGGATCGCGGCCAGGTGCTCCTGTGGCTGAAGCGGGCAGCCCGCTACTTCCCGTTCATCGAGACGGCCCTGCGGGAAGCCGACCTCCCCGACGACCTGAAGTACGTGGCCGTCATCGAAAGCGACCTCCTGCCCCGCGCGGGTTCGCACGCCCAGGCCCGGGGGATCTGGCACTTCATTCCGGCCACCGCCCGGCGGTACAGGCTGCGACTCACGCCGATGTGGGACGAGCGACGGGACCCTGAACTGGCCACCCGAGCTGCCCTCCGGTACCTCGGGGACCTCCACCGCGAGTTCGGCCAGTGGTCCCTGGCGCTGGCCGCGTACAACGGCGGCGAAGCGCGGCTGCGGGCAGCGATGGCGCGGCAGCGGGTCCAGAGCTACTTCCAGCTCGCGCTCCCGGCCGAGACGGAGCGATACGTCTTTCGCGCCTACGCCGCCAAGCTCATCCTGGCGGAGCCCGAACGCTATGGTCTTCAGGTGGCCGCCGAGGCGCTGTACCGACCGCCAGAGTGGGACCGCCTGCGCGTCCGGGTCCGCCGCGGCACCACCGTCCTGGCGATCGCCGAGGCCACGGGATCGTTCTTCCGCGAGATCCGGGAGTTCAACCCTGCCATCGCCGGCGACCGGCTTCCCGCAGGGACGTACGCCCTCCACCTGCCCGTTGGGGCGGCTCGCGCTTTCGCCCTGCACGAGGCGCTGGGGCCGGACGCGGGAGGTCGCCCGGTACGCCACCGCGTCCGCCGTGGGGACACCCTCAGTGCGATCGCGCGGAGGTACGGCGCGCCGCTGGCGAAGTTGACGGAGTGGAACCCGGTGGTCCGCGCCCGCGCCATCCGGCCAGGCGATGTCCTTATCGTCCGTCCCGACCGCCCGTGATGAGGGCAAGCTCTCGAAGCCGGCTCCCCTGGGAAGGGAACTCCTGGGCCGCGGAGCGGGGGAGGAGTTCAGCCTTCAGGCTCCGGGAGGTCCGGTGCGGATGACAGTGCTGGAGGTCGAACCCGCCTCCGGGTGACTACAAGAGAATGGGGAGTGACTGACTGGGGATGGGGTTGAAGACTGACAGGAGGTCAATCCGTTCCTCATCGGTTTGAGGCTGAGCCTCGCGAGAAGAGATACCGCCAGGGAGGGGCTGCTTGTGGTCATCGCACGTCGCCGTGCCCGCCAATGGGGCCAGCACCGGATCCGCTTGGCATGTGTTCTCGGGGTCGCATTTGGGCTATCGCTCGGACCAATCGGGACGTGTGCCGACGGGCCTGCCCCGAGCCCTGTCGCAGGGAACGATCTGCTCACGAACCCCGCCAGCGAGCACCTCACCGCCCAGAAGCGGCGCACTGAGATCCCCCCGGCCTACGCCCCCATCGAATACCCCTACTTCACCCGATTGCCCACGCCCGAGATCCGGACGGCCGCCGACCTGGCCGCCGTCGAGGAAGTGGAGCAGCACGCCGTCGCCCTGGCTGGATACATCGTGCGCGTCATACCGGTGCCGACCCAGTTGGGAGGATGGCGGGCCACCGAGTGGGAATTCCATCTCCACCTGCGTGTTGGACCGCCCCAGCACTGCGAGTATCAGGACGACCCGCGCAATCTGGTGACGGTAGTCACGCCCCCCTTCCAACCGCCCCATACCGGGTGGGACTTCGATGTCCTGCGCGTACTCTGCGAAAAGCACACCCGGGTGCGTATGTCCGGCTGGCTGCTGTACAACTACCTCACCCGTGCCCAGGTGGGTCGCTCCCGAATTTCCCCCTGGAGCATCCACCCGGTCACCCAGATCGAAGTCTGGAACGCGGGGGACCAGAGTTGGGACCGCCTCCGCTGATCCCGGACGGCGGCCTGCGATGCCGATTCATTCCGTCTCGGGGTCGGGGCGCTTCTTGTCAAGCGTCCACGGGACGGGGGTGGCACACATGGCTTGCGCTCCTGGAGAGCCCGCGGGCTGGCGCGGTATTGGCTGCGACGGATCCTCGCGTCTGATGCCGTGACTAGGCGCAGAGCGGGCAGCGTCCGTGGAGGTCAGGGGCTTCGATTGTCGGGCTGCATGGGCCGTAATCGTCGCCCAGCGTGCCGGCCTGCAGCTCCCGGATATACTGAATGGCCGTGGCCTCGGAATCCCCCGGCGAAGTGTCAAATCTGCGCCAACGGAAATGTGCCGCCTGCGAAGGGAAGGCAACCGATGTGCCGGCGACGCGCCGTTCGAGTCCTGTTTGGGTGACTTGAAAGGAGATCTTCGAACAACTCGTCGCGTTCACTCAATGCGGGGATTACGACGAGATGAAAGCCCTCTTGGGGACCATCCTGGGACAAAGCAGCAAGGGGAGAAAGGCAACCCGGACGACTGCCTGAAGACTGTGCCAGAAGGGGGACTCGCCACAGAACAGGGGAACGGGTGCGAGTTGGGCGCGGCGGAGACCCGGGACAAGCCTTCCGGCCTCTTGACAGGGCTGCCCGGCTTGCGGTAGGTTCCACCCACCTCGGCGGTTCCCAGGGTTAAGGGCGGGGGGATCCCATGATCTGTTGTCAACGGCCGGCCATTGAGAGCCACCCAGGGTCACCCCATGGTGAGCCAGCGAAGGACGTGGCCGGGTCCCTCGCCAGTGGTTTGTCCGGACCTTTACGCTGGGCGTGCCTCCTGCTTCGGTGACGGCTTACTGCGCCGCTGGGCCGCGAGCTGCTGCTTGGTCTGCTCGGCCCGGTAGCTGGCCCCCGTGATCTCCACGAAGTGGGCCCGGTGGGTCAGCCGATCCAAGGCCGCGGAGGCCAGGAGCGGCTCGCCGAAGATGTCCGGCCACTCGCTCACGGCCCGGTTGCTTGTGAGCACGATGGACGCGCGCTCGTATCGCTCGTGGATGATGTCGTAGAGGTCCTCGGGGCCGGGGGCCCGGAGGGCCTCCAGCCCGAAGTCAGTAATGTTCAGCTGAACATTAATTGACGAGCTCGGGTATCTCACCTTCGATAATCGGGCCGCGGACCTGCTGTTCCAGGTGGTGAGCCGGCGCTACGAGCGGCGCTCCATCCTCCTGACCACCAACCTGGCCTTCAAGGACTGGGGCACCATCTTCCCCAATGCGGCCTGCGTGACCGCCCTGATCGACCGGCTCACTCACCATGCGGAGATCATCACGATTGCCGGAGAGAGCTACCGGCGGCGCGAGGCCGAAGCAGCGCAGAAGGCGCGCCGGGTGAAGCAGTGATCTTCATGCCGGCAGTGATCTCCTCACGACCTTGTCGGCTGCTCGTCCAGAAACCGACG
>JACQVO010000065.1 GCA_016209725.1 Candidatus Methylomirabilota bacterium
GGAGCAGGAGGGCCACCAGCCGAAGACGCGGGCCGAGGGGTCGCCGATCGGAGGGAGGCTGCGCGCCCATGGGCCTCCTTGGTATGATCCGAGATTACCAACCGCCAAGGACACCCAACCCTGGCGCTGGGTATCCGGAGCGCCAAGGCCGGAAGGTGCCATCCGGGCAAAAAGCGGAGACTCTGAAACGCTCATGAATCCGGTCCCGAATTCTCCGGTCCGAAGAAAGAGCAATCATTTCCTTGGCGACCCGGGTACCCAGCGCCCGGGCTGGGTGATCATGGCGGTTCAAGCTCTTCGGAAGCGCGACAGGGCCTCTCGTCCGAGGAAGACCGCCGAGTCGCCCAGGTCTTCCTCGATGCGGAGCAGTTGGTTGTACTTGGCGATCCGGTCCGTCCGCGAGGCCGACCCGGTCTTAATCTGGCCGGCGTTGGTGGCCACCGCCAGGTCCGCGATGGTGGTGTCCTCCGTCTCGCCGGAGCGATGGGACACGACGGTCGCATACCCGGCCCGGTGGGCTGTCCGGATGGCATCCAGGGTCTCGCTGAGTGTCCCGATCTGGTTGACCTTGATCAGGATGGCGTTGGCGATCCCCTTGGCGATTCCCTCCTGCAGGACCTTGACGTTCGTGACGAAGAGATCATCCCCCACTAACTGGGTTTGACCGCCCAGTCGCGCCGTGAGCGCGACCCAACCATCCCAGTCGTTCTCCGCCAGGCCGTCCTCGATCGAGACGATGGGATACTGCGCCACCCAGTGGGCGTAGAACTCGATCATCTCCTCGGAGGTCAGGCGCTTTCCACCCTCCCCCTCCAGGACGTACCGGCCATCCACATAGAACTCGCTGGCCGCGGGATCCAGGGCCAGGAAGATGTCGGCGCCCGGCCGGTAGCCGGCCTTCTCGACGGCCGTCAGGATGAGCTGGACTGCTTCCTCGTTGGACTTCAGGTCGGGGGCGAACCCGCCCTCGTCCCCTACGGCCGTGTTGTACCCCCGCTTCTTCAGGACCGCCCGCAGGTGGTGGAACACCTCCGTCCCCATGCGGAGCGCTTCGCTGAACCGCTCGGCGCCCAGGGGCATGACCATGAACTCCTGGAGGTCTACCGTGTTGTCCGCGTGCTTGCCGCCGTTCAGGATGTTCATCATGGGAACAGGCAGGACCTTGGCGTTCACGCCACCCAGGTAGCGGAACAGGGGGAGGCCCACCTCATCCGCCGCCGCTTTCGCCACCGCCAGCGACACGCCCAGAACGGCGTTGGCGCCGAGCTTCCGCTTGTCTTCGGTCCCGTCCAGCTCGCACAGCGTCCGGTCCAACCCCACCTGGTCGAACGCCTCCAGCCCGACCACTTCGGGGGCGATGGTCCGGATCACGTTCTCCACGGCCCTGGCCACCCCCTTCCCCTGGTACCGGCTCTTGTCGCCGTCGCGGAGTTCCAGGGCCTCCCGCTCGCCCGTGGAGGCCCCGGAGGGAACGGCGGCCCGCCCCAGGGCGCCGCTCTCCAGCAGCACCTCGACCTCCACCGTCGGATTCCCGCGGGAATCCAGAATCTCGCGTGCGTGGACCTCGCTGATCTCGCTCACATCAAGCCTCCGTTTGCCGACCAGTGTACTGTGTCGGTGATGGCTTTACAGGAAAGCCGTTCGGGCTGAGCTCGTCGAAGCCCCGGTTGCGCACCCTTCGACGGGCTCAGGGGGAACGGAACTGCAATGGAACTTCGGAAACAGCAAACGAGCAATTGACGATACCCAAGGAATGCGATTAGCACCCGACGGAAGACTGACTACGGAGAACAGCCCACGGACCACCTCGGATTTTCCCGATCGTCAGTCGTCGGTTTTCCGATTTCCAGTTTCCATTTTCGCATGAATGAGGGCCTGCCCCTCCGCGACGATGGCCTCCAGTTGCTCTGGCGTCGAGGCCTCGGCGTACAGGCGGACCACCGGCTCCGTCCCCGAGGGCCTGAGGAGCAGCCAGCCCCCGTCCTCCAGGATCATCTTCACGCCGTCCAGGCGGTTGACGGCAATCACGGCGCGATCCGCCAGACGCCGGGGCGGCTCCTCCAGCCGGGCTTGCAATCCCGCCACCAGGCGGGACTCGATATGGTAGTTCAACCGCTTCGTCAGAATGGTGCCCACCTCGGCGTACAGCTCCTGCAGGAGCGTCGTGAGGCAGGCGCGTCCCCGCGCCGCCACCAGTTCGGCCGCCAGGAGGCAGGCCAGGATCCCATCTTTCTCCGGGACATGGTCCTTGACCGAGAGGCCCGCGCTCTCCTCGCCGCCCAGGACCAGCTTGTCCTGGGTGATCAGCTCGCCGATATACTTGAAGCCGACCGGCGTTTCGTAGACGGGGATGTTCAGGTGCCGGGCCACGGCGTCCACCAGATGGCTGGTCGCCACGGAGCGGGCTACGCCCCCCGTCCAGCCTCGCGCCCGCACCAGGTGGAATAGGAGCAGGCCCAGGAAGTAGTTCGGCTCCAGGAAGGACCCGTCGGCGTCCACGAGGCCGAAGCGATCCGCGTCCCCGTCGGTGGCCAGGCCCAGGTGGGCGCCGGTCGCCGAAACGCGGGACGCCAGCTCGCCCAGGTTCTCCTGCGAGGGCTCCGGCGAGCGGCCGCCGAAGTATGGATCGCGCCAGTCGTGGAGGAGCGTCACCTCGCAGCCGGCCTCCCGGAGCAGGCAATCCAGATAGTCCCGGGCCGAGCCGTAGAGCGGATCCATCACGATCGTCAGCCGCGCTCGGCGGATCGTCTCCAGGTCCACCAGCGCCCCGAGTCGCTCCAGGTAGATCGGCCGGGGATCGATCCGGACGATGAGCCCTCGCGCCTCGGCCTCGGCCAGCGACAGGCCCCGTCCCCCCGGAGCACGGCCGTCGGCCAGGATGGCGTTGGCCCGCTCCTCGATCGTCTTCGTCTCCGCGGGAAGGGCCGGCCCACCCCAGGCCGCGGAGAACTTCACACCGCTGTACTGGGGCGGATTGTGACTGGCCGTGATGTTGATCCCCCCGACCGCGCGCCGCCGGAGAATCTCAAAGGCGATCACGGGGGTGGGGGTGTCGCGATCGCACAGGAAGACCCGGATCCCCTGGCCCGCCAGGACCCCGGCAGCCTCGGCGGCGAAGGCCTCGGACAGGAAGCGGGGGTCGTAGCCCACCACCACGCCTCGGCCCTTGCCCCCCGCATCCTGCGCCTGGATGTATTCGCCGATCGCCTGGCTGACCGCCCGCACCCCGGCGAAGGTGAAATCCTCGGCGATCACCCCACGCCAGCCCGACGTCCCGAATTTGATCTGGCCCATACCGGTCCCTGATGCCCAGGTGCTCCGCTTCGCGAGGACCCCTACCAATCCGTTCGCCCTGAGTCCTTCGACTGCGTTCGCCCTGAGCCCGTCGAAGGGTGAAACACCGCTCAGGACAGGCTTGTCGAAGGGCGATGTCCCCGATCGTGGTTCGACAAGCTCACCACGAACGGATGCATGACCGTAATGATCAAAGGGACCACGAAGGCAAGTGCTCGTGACACCCCGATTGCCGGATCGCCGGAGTGCCCGGTTGCCAGAACCCCGACCCCGGTTAGGCCGCCGCCCCCTGGGCCAGCCACTCCTGCACCTTGTCCCGGTACGTCCCGAGGATTTGCTCCGCCCGAGCCCGAGTGGTGGCCTCCGCCAGAATGTGAAAGAACGGCTTGTCCTGATCCGGGTAGAGAACAGCCCAGTCGCTGCCCAGGTGGATCTTCACCCCGTCCACCAGTTCCACCTGCTCGTCCTTGGTGGCCTCGATGAGGGTGCGCATGAGCGTCCCCTTCATCTCCCAGGGGCACGGCACCTGATCCCGGACCATGACCCGCTTGGGCACGGAGCGGATCGCCTCGTGGAGGGTGAGGTCGCTGAGGGCCAGCATCTCCAGGATCTTTAGAGTGGCCAGCATTCCATCGAAGGCCGGCTGGAAGCGGGGGAAGATGAAGCCGCCGAAGGCATCGCCCACGAAGGCCATGCCCTCCTGGGCCGCCGCCTCCATGAGGGCGCGGGGGGCGATCTTGGTCCGCCTCACCCCGAAGCCGTGCGGCGCCATCACCTCCTCCAGGACCGTACTGGCAGTGATGGGGACGCCGATCCTGCCCGCAGGCTGCGTCTGCGCCACCAGCAGGGCCACCACGGCCAGGGCCAGTTCGTCCGGGATCAGATCCCCCTTGTTGTCCACCAGGAACAACTTCTCCGCCCCCGTGTCCAGCATGATGCCTAGGTCGGCGACCAGGATCCGGACGATCTCGCACAGTTGTTTCAGCGAGCGCTGGAATTCCTCCGCGGTCTTGGTGATCTTCGACTCGTCCATGTAGGCGTTCAGCGCGATGATCTCGCAGCCCAACTTCCCCAAAATGGCGGGAAAGATGGTGGCGGCGCTCCCGTAGGAGTAGTCAATCACAACCTTGGGCGCCCGCCGGCGGATGGCGTCCTGGTTGATGAAGCCCAGGATGCCATCCTGGTAATACAGCACGTCGTATTCGGGGAAGCTGAGGGCCCCGGTGTCATCGATCTTGGCGCGGCGGAAGTCTTCGCGGAAGAACAGGCGCTCGATCCCCTTCTCCCGGTTGGCGGAGATGTCCATGCCTCGCTCGTCGAAGAACTTGATGTCGATCAGCTCCGGGTCGTAGGGCGAGCGGCGCACGTGGACCCCCGCCACGGCCCCGTGAACCCCCATCTGGTAGCGGACCATCGGGATGGGCGTCACCCGCAGATCGTGGACGTCCACCCCCGCCGAGAGGAGGCCGCAGATCATGGCCCGGTTGATGATGCGGGAGGTCCGATGGGTGTCGCGGCTGGTCCGCACGATGGCGTGTTCCCGCAGGGAGGCGCCGAAGGCGGCACCGAGCTTGGCGGCAAATTCCGGCGTAATCTCGATGTTGCCGAGACCGGTGACCCCGTAGGCGCCGAAGAGGGATCGCGACCAGCGCTCGCCCCACACCAGACTGGTGGACAGGGTGGCGCCGTCCTCCACCACCTTCTGGGGCCAGACCTTGACGTCCGCCTTCACCACCGACCCTTCGCCGATACGGCAAGCGTCGCTGATGAGGGCGCCCTCGAACAGGTGGGCGCGGGCCTTGATCTCGCTGCCACGGCCCACCACATTCTCCTTCAGGTTGGCCCCGCGGCCGATGTACACGTTGTTCCAGAGGATGGAGTCGGAGATGACGGCCCCCTCCTCCACGATGCAGTTGTCCCCGATGACGCTGTTGGTGATGCGGGCATTGGCCTCCACCCGCGTGTTCTTCCCGATGAGGACGGCGCCCCGCAGGCCCGCGGTGAAGTCCACGCGGGTGCCGCTGCCCAGCCAGATCTCCTTGTCCAGGCCCTCCACCCTGCGTCCGGGGATCTTCACCTTCACCGTCCCCGCCAGGATGTCCTGGTGGGCCAGCCGGTACTCCAGGAGGTCGCCCACGTCCCGCCAGTAGCCGGGGGCGACGTACCCGAAGAGCTTCCGCCCCTCCTGCATCATCAGGGGGAAGAGGTCCTTGCTGAAGTCGAACTCGCGCCGGGGCGGGATCAACTCCAGCACCGACGGCTCCAAGAGGTAGATCCCGGTGTTCACCGTGTCGCTGAAGACCTCGCTCCAGGTCGGCTTTTCCAAAAAGCGGCTGATGCGGCCATCCGGCTCGGTGATGACGACGCCGTACTGGAGCGGGTTCTCCACCCGGGTGAGCAGGATGGTGAGATCGGCCCCCCGCTCGCGATGGAAGGCGATGGCGGCCCCCAGGTCGAAGTCCGTCAGGAGATCGCCGCTGATCACCAGGAACGGCCCCTGCAGATGCTTCTCGGCGTTCTTCACCGCCCCCACCGTCCCGTAATCCTCGGTGGCTCCCACGTAAGTCATGCGCACGCCGAATTCCGCGCCGTCGCCGAAGTGGCTCTCGATGAGTTCCGGCTGGAAGTGCAGGAGCGTCACCAGATCCGTGATTCCGTGCTCGCGCAACAACTCCACGATGTGTTCCATCATGGGCTTGTTGGCCATGGGGATCATGGGTTTGGGGACGTTGTGGGTGAGCGGTCGCAGGCGGGTTCCGAAGCCCCCAGCCATGATCACGGCATTCATGGTGTCAACTCCCGGCCGGCCGCAGGGGCCCCGCGGCGCGCAACGTGTGGTGAACGCTCGCACTATATGCGTCGCCCGCGAGGATTGTCAAGGGCGTTCCATACCCTCTTTTCACCTTTTACCCCACAATTCAAGCCGACCGCCCTGCCACCCCTCTGCTTTCGATCCCCCCGGTTGCCCGTTTCTCCTTTTCTCCGATTCTCCCCTGCCCCCATTGTCCTGCCCGGCCCTGTGGCGGCTTCCACTAACCGACTGATTGAGGAATTGACCATTCGACCACGCCCC
>JACQVO010000066.1 GCA_016209725.1 Candidatus Methylomirabilota bacterium
ACGTGAAGGGGACGTTGCATTATAGGTGGAATTCATCTATCCACAGCAGACGGAACGACCGCGGCCGCTTCGACCTACCGGGCTGCCCAAGACGGCTCGGGCATCCGTGGCCCATCGAAGCCCCTAGAGGGAGGACCGCCGAGGCGTAGGCTGTCGACGCCGCGACGCCGCAAGGGGTGAGCGCTGAGGTGGATGTGCCGATGGAGTCCGGCGCAGCCGCCTCACCAAGCGCCGGGCCCTCCTCATGAAGCTGCCGAAGAGAAATAATACCTATAATGCAACGTCCCCTTTCCAGAGGAGCCGAGGAAGCGAAATGCCCGGGTGTGCCCGGCCGGACACGTCCGATCCCGGGAAGGGTTCACCCTGGACCGGGTCACTGCCGCTGCTTCAACCGATCCTTATGCCCCTGCCCCTTGCTCTCTTTACCGGCGGCCGCCACAAAACACCGAAGGCTCTGGATGAGCCCAGAGCCTTCGACCGCGTCCGATCTCGCGACTTCCCCAGCGGTTACGGAGTGATCTCGATGTCGTCGAAGGTGCCGAGGCCGGAGAGGGTGATGCCGACTTTCTTGGCGCCCTTGGGGACCTTGAAGGTGGCGCGCAGGGTCTTCACCTCGCCCGGCTTCATGCGCCCGCTGTGGAAGCCATCCAGGTTGATGGCCGGAGCACTCTCGCCGCTGTCGTAGTTGAGGATTCCGCTCTTCCCCTGGTTCACGCTCAGATACTCGGACTCCTTCCGGTTCCCCGCGAAGCGGAGATTCACCACGACGGAGACAACCGCGCCACGCAGCTTGACCTCGTTCAGGTCGGCCACGAGGTCCTTGTCCAGGTCGGCGCGGATGGATTTAATGACCTTCAGGGCCTGCGGCGTCCCCGTCGCGTCCGCGGGCAGGGCCGTTGCGGCGGCCGCCCCCGCGGGCGGCGCGGGGGCTGCCGCCGGAGCCGGTGGAGGTCCCGGAGCCGTCGCGGTCGTGACGGCGGCCCCGGCCGGCGGGTAGTGGTAGTACGTCTGCGGCGTCCTCGCAGCGATGAACTTGACCGCTTCCTGGATGCAGATCCGGAGGGCCTTCTCGGTCGGCGTCTTCGACCAGCCGCCCAGGGCGCCGCCCAGGGCGCCGCCGCCGACCGCCCCGCCCAGGGCCGCACCCAGGTTGAAGTCGCTGGCCTCGCCCTCGACGCTCGTGGCGGCAACGATGCGGGAAGTCTTCGTATCGACGATGCGGACGTCAATCGCCATGTGGGCGTTCTTGATCCCCCCGGCGATCCCGCCCAGGATCCGCCCGACGCCTCCGAATCCGCCCAGGCCTCCCCCGACGCCTGATTGGGCGCCTTCAAACTCCGTGACGGCCCCGGTGATCAGGAGCTCCGCGCCCTCGATCTCGCCAACCGGAGCCTCCGTGCCCCTCTTGATCCGGCCGGACGCACCAAGGTCCTGCTCCCTGAGGACGTCACCGAGCGTTTGCCGCTCCAGGACGATATAGCGGTTCGAGTGGAAGAGCGCCGTGGCCATCATGTCCGCCATCCCGTCCCCGATGGCCCCGGTCCACCAGCCCTTGCCGGTCTTGTCGGTGAAGCGCGCCACCGCGATGCGGGCCTTCGGCCCATCGTACGCCTCCCGCTGGGCCTCGTCGATGCTCTTGCCCTCCGGAGTCGTCACCGTCGCCTTGGGCGGGATGACCTGAGCCTGCGAGGACACGAGCGACCCCATGACCATTGCCACCGCCAATCCAATCCAGACTATACCTCGCCAGCCTACCATTGCTTTGCCTCCTCCATTGGTCTTTCCCTGCCCCATCCTCATAATATCGTCAGAGTAGCCGAAGTTAGGAATCCCATCAACTCATTTCTTGACCCCTCTTGTTTGGCGGCATCAGTTACGGCAGACGAAAATGGCGAATATCGAACACGGAATATCGAATGATGAACACCAGGGGACCGCGGTCCCGGAAACCCTTCTCGTTCGAGATTCGTCATTCGATGTTCGACATTCGACATTCCGAGGACTCGTCCTGTGTGATCCCAGCCGAGTCCAGAGACGGGATCCGATTCCGCGGCGCCTACGGCCTGATCCGATTGCGCTGCGAGACGGTCGTGCCGGACGACGTGACCTTCTGCTTGATCTTCACCGTCCCGGTGGCGGGTAGGGCCGTGGCGGTCGCATTGGGCGTCTGGCAGGACGGCGTCGCCAGGACGCCCGGCCCGCACGTGACCGTCGCGCCCGCGGGAGGAGGGTTACACGGAACCGCGGTCGAGTTCACGAAACAGCTTTTCGCCGTGGGTGTCGGCGTCGGCGTGATAATCGTGCAGGCGGGGGTGCAGATCACCGTGCTCGAAGAGCTCGAGCCCGTCGGTTCGATGACGTCGTTGTAGGAGATGACGCACGGTCCGCTGATCCCGAAGAGGCCGCACACGTCGGCGCCGGCCGAGATCGTGTCCAGGTCTGCATCCGAGAGGCGCACCTTGGCCGAGGCATGCATGGGAACACTGAGCAGAACCGCTCCCAGGACGAGCATCGCAGCGCTTCTCATGACCCACCTCCCCCATACATGAGAAATGTCACCGGCGTTCGGGCGCACCAGGCGATCAAGCGGCGGAGATCGCCCAGGGGGCATCCCCCTTCAGTCACTCTCGAAGCGCAGCTCTCGCGTCATCAGTTGCACCACCGCCTCCCGAGGGTCCTGTCCCTCGAACAGCACCCGGTGCACGGCGTGGCAAATGGGCATCTCCACCCCGTGCCGTCCCGCCAACCCCACGGTGGAGCGGCAGGTGTTCACCCCCTCGGCCACCGCCCTGGACTTCGCCAGGTGTTCATCCAACGGCGTTCCCCTGGCCAGCGCCAACCCCAGGAGACGGTTGCGCGAGAGGTCACCCGTGCAGGTGAGGATCAGATCCCCCATGCCGGCCAGGCCGGCGAATGTCCCCGCCTGCGCCCCCATGGCGAGACCCAGCCGGGTGATCTCGGCCAGGCCCCGGGTGATGAGCGCCGCCCGGGCATTCGACCCGAGGCCGAGTCCGTCCACCACGCCGGCGGCGATGGCGATGACATTTTTCACCGCGCCACCCAGCTCCACGCCCAGGGGGTCCGTCCCGGCGTACACACGCAGGGCGTTCCCGCTCACCGCGTGCTGGACCGCCCGGGCCACCCCCCCATCCTCGGCCGCGGCCACGACGGCTGTCGGTCGCCCGGACACGACCTCGCGGGCGAAGCTGGGACCCGACAGCACCGCCAGCCGCCGATGCTGCGGGGACGGCAGCAGATCGTACATGATCCTGGACATGGTGTAAAGACTCCCGACCTCGATCCCCTTCGTCGCGCTCACCACGAGGGCCCCGGGATCGAGATGGGCGCGGGCCTGCTCCAGGACGGCGCGAAACCCGTGGGACGGCACGACGAAGATCGCCAGACGCTGCCCGGCCAGCGCGGCGGCGAGGAAAGGCGTCGGTTGCACGGCGGGAGGGATCTGGATGCCGGGGAGGTAGAGATGGTTCTCCCGAGTGCGTTCCATCCCCGCCGCCAGATCCGCCTCGAAGACCCAGAGCGGCACTCGGGCATACCGCTCGGCCAGGATCACGGCCAGCCCGGTCCCCCAGGCCCCCGCCCCGACGACCGCAACCGACGGGAGAGGCGCCTCCGGATCTTCCCTCACCCGATCTCTCTCCCGTTCCCCCCGTCGCCGCCGGAGTCCACCTGGTACTCCTCCAGGTTGATGCCCAGGCCCAGGAGCTCCGGATCATCCACGTCCAGCCCGTACGACTCCAGGACGTTCAGGATCAACGCCTTGGCCAAGTCGCCCACGACGGGGTTGCGCAACAACGCGATCAACGGCTCGACCGGACGCGGCTCCCCCCACGCCTTCAGGGCCTGCGTGGCCACGGCCAGCAGGGTCTCGTCATCGTCCGTGAACTGGTTCAGGATGACCGGGATCGCCGGCTCGCCGGCGGCCAGGAGGTGCCGGACCTCCTCCGCCACCTGGGCGTCGGTGAGGTCCTGTCCCCGCACGCCTTTCAACCGTTCGCGGATCTGCTCCGCGTCGCGGTCACCCTCGGATTCCCCCACGGTCACCTCGCGTCGATTTCGGATTGCCAATTTCCGATTTCGGATATGAACTACCCCGCAGCAAGCTGCGGGGTATCGGCCGACCCCTCTCCCTGCCCCTCTCCCCGATTGCGGGGAGAGGGAAGGGTGAGGGGGTGCGCGGCAAGCCGCGGGGAATGAACCCTCCAGGATTCAAGTCCGCCATCCGAAATTCGAAATCTGAAATCTGTTCACGGCTGCAGGATCGTGAAGTCGGCCCGGCGCGCCCAATCGCCGCCACCCTCGGCCGTCCGGTACAGCTTCCCTTCTGCGAGAAACATCCGATCCCGCTCGATCTTCTCCACCCCCGCCAGGTGATCGTAGATGCTGAGTGTCCGGGCATCGGGCAGGTCTGCCACCTCTCTCCGCGCCACCCTTTGGACCGTCTTGAGCCGGGCGAACCTGGCCTCCCGCGTGACGGCTCCCGGCGAGGCGCCGAACATACGAACGTAGAGCCGATCCAGGGCGTCCTCGCGATCCTTCACCCCCGGCTCTCGGGCGATCCGCCGGAGCTCCGCCTCGACCTTCTGGGCGCGCAAGGCATCCTCGTCGGAATCCACGTGAGCCATGCCCGAGAGCTTGACCTTCATCGTCGGGCGGTCCCGCAGGACCGCGGCGATATTGGCGAGGTGCGCCCGGGCCGCATCGTCCAGGGTCCAGGACCCGGGCCCGAAGAGCACGGGAGCGATCTCGATGGCGCCGATCCGTCCCCCCAGGGTGAAAATTTCACCGATCAGCCGGAACGGCGCCGACACCAATTGGATCATGGCGTTCTTGAAGGCGGCCTCGAACGCCTCTCCCAGATCGAACGTCGGCTGGTCCAGTTGGCCGTGCACCGGGACGCGGAGGACGATCTCTCCCGAAGGATCCTGGAGGAGGGAGATCGCCACGGCCAGCGGCACCCCGACCAGGGCCTCGAAACGGTCCTGCGGCTCCACCTGCTCCCCCAGGGCGAGTTGATCAACGCGGAACAAATTCTCGCCTTCCAGCCGGTTCTGTTCGATGCGATAGCGCACCTGGCTGAAGAGCTTCCCCCGCTCCAGGCGATGCGAGGTCACCCGGGTGGCGTACGGGTTCAGCCTGTGCAGGTTGAAGTCGCGGATCTCCCCCTCCAAGTCCAGGTAGAGATTGGCAGGGAGCGGCAGGATGAACCCGCGCAGGGCGACGGTGGACCGGTCGCTCAGTTCGCCCGTAAGCGTGACACCGGCCTTGCGATCCCCCTCCGTGGTGAGGCCCTCGATCGTCACTTCGAGGTTTCGGACCTGATCTCGAAATCGCGGCCGCACCGCCTGGTCTTCGATCTCGGCGATGCCGTCGGTGAATGTGAGGGCCCCGATCGTTATCTGGGGGCCCACCGTCGGGGAGGCGCGGCCGCCCTGGCCCGCCCGCCGGAGGTCGTGGAGCAGTCGCAAGGCCGGCAGGCTTCCATCCCGGTCCCGTCCCACCGCGACCCAGGGATGCTCCAGCCGCACGGCGCTCAGGTGGAGCGTCAGGGGGTTCAGGCTCACATCATCCACCCGCGCCTGGACCTTCTCCGCCAGTAACAAGGTGAGCTGTCGCTCTGCATCGCCGAGCTCCAGGGGCGCAAAGGTCACCTCTCCCCTGCCGGCGATTTGGAGATCCGCGCCGTCCTGGCGCAGGTTGAGAGCCAGGCTGCCGCCCGCCGTCCCGCCCCGGACGACGCGATGGATCACGTCGGGGAGATAGGGCCCCAGTCGCAGGACGTCCAGGTTCCTCACCTCGGCGTGGACCTCACCCGACCGATCGACCGGCCGCACCCGGCCGTCCAGTCGCACTTCTGCGCCCCCCGCCTCCTTGGCGGAGAATCGGAACGACGCCGGCACATCCGCGTCGCTCCGAAAGCCCTCGGCTGCTGCTTCCACTTGCGTCAATTCCCCTGTCCACGCCGGCTGGACTGTCTCGTCACGGAATCCGATGCGACCTTTTCGCACGATCAGACGATCAAGGCGAACGGGGGTGGTTGCGTTCCCGCCACCTCCACTCGCCGGGGCCGCTGTGGCCTCGCCCGATCGCAGCGCCTGGACTTCTGGCTGATCCACCTCCACGCGGCGCAGGTGAAGCGAAAACGGCGCCGTCTGAAGCCGCCCGACCTCCGCCAGGATGGCCGCCGCCCTCCAGGTCCGGACCGGCAGGCCCGGGGTCCTTCCCTCGGCACGTGTCAGGGACACCCGTCCCGCCAGATCCATCCGGACCCCGGCAGGGTCAAGGGAGGCTGTCAGGGCAGGAGCCTCCGCGCGGACGTCCTCCGCCATGAGGGAATCCACCCCGTATTCCGGAGCCCTCACCTGCAAGTGGCCGATCACGCCCTGGGCCTGGAGCGTGAGTCGCTGCGCCCCCGCCTGTTGGGGGGCCAGAGAGAGGTGTGACAGCGCTATCTGGATTTCGCCCGCCGAGGCTTCGGCCGCGGCCGGACCGGCCCTTCTCCCGAGGCGGGCTTGGACTGTGCGGCCGCGGAACTGTCCCGCCACCTCGAGGCGGAGGGAGGCAGGCGCCTGCCCGGCAGCCTGGATCCGGCTCAAGAGAACTTCGAGGTCGTCCGCGGCGAAGGAGCCCAGCGGCTCGGCCTGAAGCTGCAGGCCGTGAAGTCTGAGATCGGCGCTCCCGACGGCGGCCAGGCCATCTTGGCCGCTTCGAACATCGGCCTGGATCGCCACGGTCGCCCGGCCGGAGGAGACCTCTACTGGGGGTGCGGCCGGTAGCCAGCCGAGGAGGCCGTTCGGCTCCAGATCCTGGATGCTCGCCTTTACCTGGAGCCGCATCGGCACGCGGATCCACGTGCCGCTGAGAACGATGGCGGGCGCCATGGGCATGGAAGCCGTCATCTCAAAGGTGATCGGCTGCGCCGGATCCGACGTCGCGCCGGCCAGGCGGACGCCGGCGCTCCGGATCGCCAGCGAGCGTTCCGGGCTCACCGCGCGGTCCGTGAACTCCAGCCCCGCCCGCTCCACCTCGAGGCGCAGGACTTCCCAATACGGCGCCGGGCCGTTGCTTCCGTTCCCGACGGGGGGGAAGGCGGAGCCCCACCAGCGGGCGATGTCCAGGGACCCGTCGGGCTGCCGCGCGGCGCGCACCGTCACGTCAGCGAGGCTGACCCGCTCCAGGCGGGCGGTCCCGGCTCGCTGATCCGCTCCGCCCGAGGCCGCCATCCGTCCGACCCGGATCATGGGAGGCTGCCCGGCCTGGCCCAAATCGAGGGCGGTCACCTCCACGGTCATCTCCGGAACCAAGAGGCCCCGATGATCCAGGTCCGCCTGTCCGCGGGCGACCAGACGCTGGAGCGACGCCCGCAGCCGGTCCCCCAGCTCCACCGTCGCGCCACTGGCATCCAGGGCGAGCTGCGAGAACCCGACAGCCTTCGGGCTCCAATGGCCACGACCCCGGATACGCAGGGATGCCCCCCGGACTGTGAGGTCCGGGCGAGGTGTGGCCATCACCCGACGGGCCTCGACCTCGAGGCCCGCCTGCACCTGCCACTCGCCGGCGGCCTCCTGGCCACGGACGTCCACCCGCACCTCGGCCTCGCCGGCCAACCCAGCCGGGGCCAGGCCCGGGGGCAGGATGCCCGCCACCTGTCCCAGATCCGCACGGGCCATCCGCACGGGCAGATGGAAGGCGCGCTCTCTGGCGAATGGCGCGACCCAGCCTTCGGCGGAGACGGCCATGCGGCGCCAGCGGCCAGAGAGCGCGAGGGCCGGCCGGGCCTCACGCTCCTCCTCCCGCGTGCTGAGATCCCGGACCCGCACATCCAGGTCCTCCACCGTCTCCCGGTGCTCCGGGGTGCGGCGGCGATCGGCGATGTGGATCCGACCCCCGTTCACCTCCACCTCCCGGAGCGTCATCGCCAGAAGAGGTGATGCGCCGGCCGCTGGTGTGACCGGAGAGAGCCATGAGAGCCCCTCCGGCGCCAGGGCCACCCAGGCCTCCGGCTGCTCCAGCGCGAGCCGGCTCACGAGGAGTTCACGCCGCCAGAGGGCGCTCGGCAATACCTCGACGGCGAGTTCCCGGATGCGCAGGAGGGGGCGGCCGCCCTGCTTCTCGTGAATGGAGAGGCCCGTGGCGAGGAGCGAGCCGCGAAGCGGGGAAACACGCAGCCGGTCAATCCGGACGCGGGCGGCCAGAACCCGGGTCAACTCGCGCTCCACGACCCAGTGGACGGCGGGCTGGAAGGCCACCACGCTCCCCACGAGCGCGAGGAGCGTCAGGGCCAGGAGGCCGCGGCCCCACCGCCGCCAGCGGCGCGGATCAGTCGCCGTCATGAGCGTCCATCTCCCGCGCTGCTTCCCGGAGAGGGCTCGAGTGAGGGGGTCGGCCGGCAGTGTCCAGGGTCCCCAATGTGGGCAGCGAGGTGGAGTGCCTGGGTTTCTGTGTGCGTCCCGCGTCCCCCCACCCGTCCCGTTCCCCCGCGTGGGGAGGGCAAGGAGGAGGGGTCCGGATGCGCAAGAGCGATTGTGTCTTGCAGGTCATCGGCCCCCTGGGGCACCCCTGGAACTTCCCGGCTTTACGCCGGGGAGTGGCCGGCGGCCTCATCGCCCTTGGTCATTGGAAATTGGAAATTGGTCATTAGAAGGTCCGTCTCCGACGGACCCGATCAGACCTCTCACCCACCTCCGTCAAACCCGATCGCGACCCTGTCGCCCTCGACGATCACCGGAACAGTGCGCTCACCCTTGGAGTGCTGAAGCATCCGCTTCAGCCCCGAGGCATCCTTGGTCACGTTGACGTACTGGAAGGGAATCTTCCGTCTGCCGTAGTCCTCCCGGGCGGCCGTGGTGTAGGGTCAGGTGTCCTTGCCGAAGATCAGAACGGTTTCAGCCATTCTCCCTCGCTCCTTGTCTGTGGGATCATCGCGCTACCTGGGAGCGGATCGCAGCCCGTCTGTGATTCGCTGCAATTTCCCTTCCTGGAAGGTCAGGGAGACGGCGTCGACCCCCTCCCCGTACACCCAGTCCTCTTTGGTCTCCCAGTACGTCCTTGTCTTGGTGATCTTCGTCGGCTCGCCGAGGGCCGCCCGGACGTCCCTGAACGATAGGCCCGGTACGATCCTCCTCCGCTCGATCTGCTCGCGGACGTGACCGCTATCGGCCCCCCACGTCAGGCCCGCCAGCACGAAGAGTGCCAGGCCCAGTGCCACCCAGCTCACGGACCGCATGGCATATCCCCCGATCGTCCTTGGCTACACATCCACCACCACCTGGGCCTTCCAGCCGCTCTCCGTGGGGCACACCTCCAGCAGGTGATAGGTGGCCGCCTTCACGTGGCCCACCAGAGGGTGACGCTCCCGATCCACCCGCTCGCCGCACACCTCGGCCGCCAGCGCCGTGTCCGTGAGGTGCCGCATCGAAAACTCGGCCGCCACGAACTCTTCAACTTCATACAGGTACAGGAGTTCATTCAGCCACGCGACCAGCAGCGTTTCGCGATCCGCCGCCTCGACCGTCACCGTGAGCCGCTGCCGGCAGCGCGCCGTTCCCGGCTCCACCATCAGGCTCCACATCCCTCGGGCCGCGTTGACGAACACTTCGCGAAGGTCCCGGCCCCACGCCCGGATCCCCTTATCCGCGGTGACCGCGAAGATCTCGAAGCCGGCATCGTCGTCCATGAACACGCGGGCACTATACCACGCCAATTGGTATTGGTCATTCGTAGTGCAGCGCCTCGATGGGGTCCAGGAAGGCGGCCTTGTGGGCAGGGTAGTACCCGAAGAAGATCCCGATGAGGGCCGAAGAGCTGAAGGCCACGGCGATGGACGCGGGCGTGATCAGCGTCGTCCAATTGGCGAGCGTCGCGATGAGGGTGGACCCGCCCACGCCCAACAGGATCCCCAGGATGCCCCCGATGAGGGCCAGCGTCACCGCCTCGATGAGGAACTGGCCGAGGATGTCACGGCTGCGGGCACCTACCGCCATGCGGAGCCCGATCTCCCGCGTGCGTTCGGTCACCGAAACGAGCATGATGTTCATGATCCCGATCCCCCCCACGAGGAGCGACACCGACGCGATGGCCCCCAGGAGCAGGGTCATGGTCCGACTGCTCTCCTCCTGGGCGGCAAAGGTCTCCGCCAAGTTCCGCATCTGGAAATCGTTCTCCTGGTCCGGCTGGATGCGGTGGCGCTGCCGCAGGAGCGCGGTCACCTGGTCCTGCACTTCCTGCATCAGCTCCGCGGATCTCACCTTGATCTGGATCACCCCCACGAAGCGGGCGTTGGCCTGACTCACCCCCAGGACGCGTTTCTTGGCGGTGCTGAGGGGGACGATGACTACGTCGTCCTGGTCCTGGCCCCAACTCGACTGCCCCTTCCGCGCCAGAAGCCCGGTAACCGTGAAGGGCACTTTCTTGATGCGGACGATATGGCCGATGGCGTCGCCGTCGCCGAAGAGGTTCTCCTTCACCGTCTGTCCGAGGATCGCCACCTTGGTGGCGCCGTCCATGTCCTCCGGGGTGAAGAACTTGCCGTCGGCCAACTCCCAGTCCCGGATCTCCAAGAAATCCTGGGTCGTGCCCTGGACGATCGTGGACCAGTTCTGGTTCCCGAAGACCACCTGAGCCGTGCCCCGCATGGACCCGCCGGCGGTTTGGACCCCGGGCACCTCCAGGGTGATGGCCTTGGCATCCTCTTCCGTGAGGGTCATGGTGGACCCGTGCCCCATGCGCAGCCCACCGCTCGTGGCGCTGCCCGGCAGGACAACGAGGAGGTTCGATCCGATGCTGGCGATCTGCTCCTGGATGCGCGCGGCCGCCCCGCTCCCCACCGCCACCATGGCGATGACCGCCCCCACACCGATGATGATCCCGAGCATGGTGAGGGCGGAACGCAGCTTGTTCACCCGCAGGGCCCGCAGGGCGATTCTGACACTGGCCAGCAGATACATGGGCATTCCTCGAGGCAAATGGACCGCGGACGCCTGGCGCGCTGCGAGGTCCCGAGGGTTCAGGGAAGGCCTGCCAACTCCGCCGTCGCGTCCCGCGGCGTCGTGACCCGCTCGTCCTTCGTAATGCGGCCGTCCCGGAACAGAATGGTTCGGGAGGTATAGGCTGCGACGTCCGCTTCGTGGGTGACCAGGATCACGGTGATGCCGTTTTCCCGGTTGAGCCGTTGAAAAATCCCCAGGATCTCTACGCTGGTGCGGGAATCCAGGTTCCCTGTCGGCTCGTCCGCCAGCAGGATTGCGGGATCGTTTATCAGGGCGCGGGCGATGGCCACCCGTTGCTGCTGGCCGCCGGAGAGTTGATTTGGATGGTGGTGTTCCCGCCCCTCAAGCCCCACCTGTTGCAGCCGTGCCAGCGCGCGGGCGTGTCGCTCCCTGGCCGAGGCGCCGTTGTACAGCAGGGGGAGCTCCACATTCTCCAGCGCGGACGTCCGCGGGAGGAGATTGAACGTCTGGAATACGAAGCCGAGCTTCCGGTTCCGGATGCGGGCGAGGTCGTCCCGGCTCATCTCGCCGACGTTTTGCCCATCCAGGCGGTAAATCCCCGACGTCGGCTTGTCCAGACAGCCCAGGATGTTCATGAAGGTGGACTTCCCGGAGCCGGACGGGCCCATGATGGCCACGAACTCCCCGGCGTCGAGGAAAACCTTCACCCCGCGGAGGGCCTCCACGGCCACCTCGCCCATCTGGTAGATTTTGGTCAGGCCGTCAACTTCAATAAGTGCCATGGTTGGAACTTGGAAGCTGGAAACTGGAAATTGGAAGCTGGAAATTGGAAGCTGGAAATTGGACGATAACCTCCCAGTCTGCCCGGGAGCGACGATCTGATTCCATTTTCCAACTTCCAGTTTCCGTCTCTAGAGGCGGAGGCGTGGGCTCCCCGGTGATCCGGACCCGCCCCGAGGAGGCTGGGTGCCCGTCCCCACGACCACGGTCTCGCCTTCCTGCAGGCCTTCCAGGACCTCCGTCTTCTGCCCGTCGCTGAGCCCGGCGCGGATCATCCGCTCGACCGGTTTCCCGTCCTGGAGAACCCAAACCCGCTGCTGTCCACCATCCGGGGCACGCCTGGTACCGGGCTCCAGAGCTCGCCCGGGCCCTCCCCCGGCTCCCCCGCCGGGACGCCCGTCGGCCATGGCCTGGGACCCGGGCGGCCCCGCCGGCGTAGCCGAATCGAGGCGGACCCGGAACACCGCGTTGGGTACCAAGAGAGCAGTTTCCCGCCGGGCCACCAGGATCTTCACGTTGGCGGTCATCCCCGGCTTCAGTTTCAGCTCGGGATTGGCCACCGCCACCACCGTGATGTAGGTCACGACGTTCTGGACGACCTGAGGGGCCTGGCGGATCTGCACGACTCGCCCACGGAACACCTGGCCGGGGTACGAGTCCACGGTGAACGTCGCCTCCTGCTCCAGCGTCACGCGGCCGATGTCGGCCTCGTCCACGTTGGTCTCCACCTGCATCTTGGTCAGGTCCTGGGCGATGAGGAACAAGGTCGGGGCCTGCAGCGAGGCGGCCACGGTCTGCCCCACATCCACGTTCCGGGAGACGACCACGCCGTCCACCGGGGCCCGGATGAAGGTGTGGTCCAGATCCACCTGCGCCTGGACGAGGGCGGCGCGTTTCTGCTCTACCTGGGCCTCGGCCGCCGAGAGTTGGGCCCGGGCAACCTCCAGCCCCGCCTCCGACGCCCGCAGGCCGGCCTGGGCCGCCTCCAACTGCGCTCGAGCGGATTCCAGGGTAGCTTGGGCCGAGTCACGCTCCTCCTGGGAGATGCCGCCCTCCTGGAAGAGCCGCACCCGGGTATCGGCTTTGATTTTGGCGTCTCGCAGGTCCACCTCCTGCCGGACGGCGTTGGCCCGGGCGCTCGCCACGTCCGCCTGTGCCCTCGCCACGCCCGCCCCCTGGTTCAGCACCGCTGCCCGGGCGCTCTCCAGGTCCGCCTTGGCCTGGTTCACCTTGGCCTCAACGATTTCCGGATCGATGCGGGCAATCAACACCCCCTTCTTCACGGGCGAATTGAAGTCCACCAGGAGCTGCTTGATCGTCCCGGACACCTGGGTCCCCACCTGGACCGTGATCACCGCGTTCAGCGTCCCCGTGGCCGAGATGGTGGACAGGATGTCCCCCCGCTCCACGGGCGCCGTCCGGAGCGACGGCTTGCGGTTCCCGTCTGCGAACCAATAGAAGCCGGCGGTCCCGCTGAGAACCAGGACCGTCAGGGCGGACATCAGGATCAGTTTGCGACGCCTCATCCCAGGTTTACCTCGTGATCCATCGAAACTTCCACCGAAACCCGCCGGAGATTTCGACAGGCCTCAGTCTAATCAGGAGACCGAGTCGTGTCAAAGACTATCATTCGGACCCGTCCCGCTCGGCACGGTGATCCCCCCGTCCCAGCCCGGCCGATCTCTTCCCTTGGGGCAACCCGCCCGCGCGCGCCCGGCCCCTACGAGGCGAACCGTCGGGCGCGGCCCATGAACCGGCGGGCCATCGTCTTCCGCAATTCGATCCACTTGGCCCACTGGTCGGCCGTGAGCTGGGAGCGGACGGCGATTTGCGTCTCCACCCGCCGGTCCAGCAACTTCGCCTGGAGGGCCTTCACCCGCTCCGCAACCGCCTTCAGGGCAGCCGGATCGGAGTCCTGCCGGTCCAGAAGTTGGCGCAGCTCCACCCGGGCCTGGCAGAGCGCCTGGATGTCCGCCCGGGCCTCCACGCGTCGGGACGCCAGGATGGCTCGGATCTGCTCGGCCTGCTGGTCGCTGAGGCCCAACCTTTCCTTGGTCCGCTGCAGGAGGATCCGACCGATGGCCGCGCGATCCTCCGGACTGAGGACGCCCTGCGGCCTGGCGCAGGGTCCTGCGGGGCCCGGCCCCTGCTGAGCCCAGGCCGTCGCCGTCGCGCCGCCCGCAATTGCCAGAATCGCTGCCACCATCAGGACCCACCGATGCCGACCCCACCGTGTGGTTTGCATGACGACCTCCTCCGTTGGAAACGACCATCCCGAGCGGCCATCGGCTTCTTCCCCTCGCGGGCGGAGGACCCGGCCCCGCCTCATGGGCCCCCGGATCCCCTGCCCTCCGGCTGCCACGCGCGCCCGCGCCAGCGTTCTCCCCGGCGTCCCCATTCCTCCGCCCAGGCCTCGAATTTCCCCTGCTGGGCCGGGTCCAGGACCGCGCGAATCCGCTCGCGGCTCCGCTCGCGGATGGCGCGCACCCGGGGACCGATCTCTTCCCGCAGGCCCGCGAACTCCTGGCCCGTCTTGCCCAGGATCGCTTCCACCTCCTGGCGCTGCTCAGGCCGCAGCTCCAGCGTCCGCGTGAGCCGGTTGACGAGAAGCTGCTGGAACCGCGCCGGGTCCCGTGGCTGCCGCCACCATCCCGTCCGTGCCTGGTAGAGGCCGAACCCGAATGTGCCTGCCGCCGCGCCCAGCACGAAGGCGAGCACCAGGAACAGGGCCCCTTTCACCCGCGTCGTCATGGCCCGCCTCCCTCCACCACGGCCGCCAGGACGAGATCCGGGTCCGGCGGCGACGCCCCCAGAACGAGTCGCTCACCGGCCGACAGCGCTTCGGCAGGGAGCAGTCCGGTGGGACCCGAGACATCGCTCGCCTGATAGAGGACCAGGACCAGGGCCGCCGTGACGGCGAAGGCCGGCACCAGACGCCACCCGAAGCGCCAGAGATCCGAGTCGCTTCGCGACGGCCTCCGGTCGGGCGGCAGGGCCGCCAGGACCCCCTCCGCGAACCCCGCGGGTGGATCCGGTCCCTCCGCCGCCGTCGCCACCAGGCCCCGGGTGAGGCGGGCCACCGCCAGCCCCCGGGCGCAGGACGGGCACCCCGCCAGATGCTCCCGCACGCCAGCGGTCACCTCCGCCGCGGGGAGCCCCGCCAGTCCACCGATCCGCCTTCTGACCTCTTCACACGTGTCCATCCGCAATCCCTCACCCCGCATCCTGGATGCCGACAACCAGCCCCGTAACGATCTTGCGTAACGTCCGCCGCGCCCGATGGAGCCGGATTCGCGCGGCCACAGATGAGCATCCCAGGGTCCGTGCCACCTCGGCCGACGAGAATCCCAGGGCGTCCGCCAGGATCAGGGCTTGCCGATCCTTCGGGGCCAGGACGGCCATGGCCCGTTCGAGCAGATCCCGGGCTGCGGCCCGGTCCAGGGGATCGGCGCCCGCCGCCAGAGCCTTCGCCACATGTCGCTCGGCGGAAGGGAGATCCTCCCAGGCCACCTCCGGGATGCGCCGCCGCAGGCGGAGACGGTCGTAACTGGCCCGCGTGGCGATGCGGGCAACCCACGGGCCGAAGGCGGCCCCGGCGCGAAAGCCCGGCAGGCCTTCGAAGGCCCGGAGGAAGGCCTCCTGGGCAACCTCCGCCACGTCCGCCCGATTCCGGAGGAAACCACCCACAATCCGGAAAACCAGCCGCTGATACCGGCGGAGGAGGATGTCGAAGGCCGTCCGGTCCCCTGCAAGTGCACGCTGCACCAGGGCCGTATCGTTCGGGTCATCGGCGCTCCCCTGCCAACCGGTCGGCGTGGTCATGGGCTCAACTCTACAGTACGCGGGAGATCCCGCCAATGTTTCACGTATGGGCCGTCCGGCGGAAGGGAGGCGGGGCTCACCCGAGGGAGAACACGGCGAGGCCTATGGCCACAAGGAGGAAGGCGGCAACCGGGATCCACAGCCCCAGGCGCAGGCGCCGCTCCCGGCGCAATCGGCGATGGGCCCGCACGCGGCGGCGCTCTTCATCTTCCAGCCTTCGGAGCTCGGCAGGCGGGCGCTGCATTGGCGGAACGGCACCCTTCACACGATGCGGGCCCGAAGTCGGGAGCTGGCGAAATCCACCCCCATGACCATGGCGACCAGCACCAGCAGGACCGCCGAGGCGGCCGGGTAGTTGATCATCCGCAGATAGGTCTGGATGTAGAACCCAATCCCGCCGGCCCCCACAAAGCCCAGGATGGTTGCCGCCCGGATGTTCGTTTCCAGCCGATACAGGATGTAGGAGGCAAAGAGGGGCAGCACCTGGGGCAGGATGCCGAAGCGGAGGACCTGGACGCGGCTGGCGCCGGTCGCCGCGATCGCCTCCGCGGGGCCGGGGTCAATCCCCTCGATGGCCTCCGAGTACAGCTTGGCCAAGGTCATGGCCGTGTAGGTCACCACCGCCAGGATGCCCGGGAACGGCCCCAGCCCCACGGCCGCCACGAAGAACAGCGCGTACACCATGGTATCGACGCTGCGGAAGAGGTTGAGGACGGCCCGTGCCGGATAGAAGATCGGGCCCGGGACCACGTTCCGCGCCGAAAGAAACCCCAGGGGGAGGGCCAGCAGGGCCGCCACGGTCGTCCCCACGACCGCAATCTGGAAGGTCTGCAGCGCCCCCGTAACCGCGCTTCCCAGGACGGAGAGATCCGGCGGGACCATCCGCCGGATGAAGTCGGCCATCCAGGGAACGCCCCGCAGGAAGCGAGGCACGCTCACCTCGGTGGCAGCCAGAAACCAGCCATACACCCCCAGGATGACGAGGGCGAGGCCCGCACGTCTCAGAGCACGACTCACCGCACTCCTCCTTCGTAGATCTCCCGGACCACCTCCGGCGTGATGGCCCCGGGGGGTCCGTCGAAGACTACCCGCCCCTGCCGCAGCCCCACGACGCGCGTGCCGTAGGTCAGGGCCGTTTCCAGCATGTGCTGGCTCACCACCAGTGTCAGCCGCCGCTCGGCGTTGATGCGCTGGAGGATTCCCATGATGCTTTCGGTCAGCCGGGGGTCCAGGCTGGCGGTCGGCTCGTCGGCCAGGATCACCTTGGGCTCCTGGGCCAGCGCCCGCGCGATGGCCACCCGCTGTTGCTCCCCGCCGGAGAGCGTATCGGCGCGGCGCTCCGCGAACTCCTCCAGGCCCACCACGCGCAGCGTGGCCAGGGCCAGGTCAACGTCCCGGTGGGGGAACCGTCCCAGGAGGCTGGGAAGGCCCGGGACATGGCCGAGGCGACCCGCCAGGACGTTCTCCAGGACGCTGGCCCGCTTCACCAGATTGAACTGCTGGAAGATCATCCCCATCTGCCGCCGCATGGACCGGAGCGCCTCGGGCGGCGCCCCCGTGACCTGCGAGCCGTTGAGGTGGACCTCACCCGCTGTCGGCTCCACCAGCCGGTTCAGACAGCGGAGCAGCGTGGTCTTCCCCGCCCCGCTCTGCCCGATGACCATGACGAACTCGCCGGCGGTGATGTCCAGGTCGACGCCATCCAGGGCGAGCTTGTCGGGGGGAAACAGCTTGCGAAGGCCGCGGATGCGGATCATGCGATGTGAAGAACCTCAGCCAATGCAACCGCAGATGAACGCAAATAAACGCCGATGCTTCATTCCGGAAAAATCAGAGGGAGGAATCTTCCTCTGCCTGTACCTGCGTGTATCTGCGGTTCCAGGGTTAGCGCTTCGGCGGCGTCAGGCTCAGCAGATCCACCGCCTCACGCACCGGGTCGAAGTCGGCATCGGTCGCCTCGGCCAACCCGTCCACGGCGTAGAGGTGCTTCAAGAGCGGCCGGCCGACGGGATCGTTGAGGGATAGCAGGGCGGCCTTGAGCCGTTGCACGAGGTCCGGGGCCAGGCCGTCCCGGACGCAGGCGCCGTCGTTGGGGATGGGCGGCGTCTCGGCGATATAGGTCAGCCGCGCGCGCTGGCCCGGCTCCTTGAGGAGGGTGTCCGGCGCGTGGGGATAGGAGACGGCCACGTCCACCTGTCGTCGCACGAGGGCATGCAGGACCGCATCGTGCGCCCCGGAGAAGACGGCCTCTCTGAAGAACGTCCTGGGATCCTTCCCCTTCACCAGCCCGCGCTTCATGAGGAACACCATCGGGTAGATGTAGCCGGACGTGGATGCCGGATCCACGAAGGCGATGGTCTTTCCTCGGAGCTCCTCCAGGGTCTTGGGCCCGCCGTCCTTCAAGACAAAGAATCGGGCGGTGTACGAGGCACTGCCACCGCGCAGGCTCTTGACCAGAATCCGCGCCTTGGCCTCCCGGCTGGCCAGGACGTAGGCAACGGGATGCACGAAGGCCAAGTCCACGGTCTGGTTGCGGAGCGCCTCGATGACGCCGGCGTAATCCGAGGCAACATACAGCTTGATGGGAAGGTCGAGCCGCTTGCCGAGCTCCTGGGCCAGCGCCGTCCCCGCCTCCTGGAGCAGGGTGGGATCCTTGGAGGGGGTCAGGGCCAAGGTGATCCCGGTCGCGGCCTGCGCGCTCTCGCGGGAAAAGCCAACCCACACCGCTGCGGCGAAGCAGGTCACCAGGCACGCGGCGACCCACCGGCGATTCCGGTATCGCCGCCCCCGGCGCCCGCCATCCCTCGCGATCCCTCGCGTCTTCCACTCGCCCATGATCGAATTCTCGGCGCTCGGCGCTCGTCTCTACCCTACCGCTTCGGTCGCCAGCCCAGGAGGTCGATGGCCTCCCGCACCGGATTGTAGTCGCTGTCCTTGGCCGGCGCGAACCCGTCAATGCCATAGAAATCTTTCAGGATGGGCCGGTACTCCGGGGCGTTGAAGGCCATCAGGGCGTCGTAGAGCTTCTTGACCACGGCGGGATCCATGCCCTCCCGGACGATCACCCCGGCCTCGGGGATCGGCGCGGTCTCGGCGATGTAGGTCAGCCTCTCGACCCGCTCCTTGTCTTTCAGGTACTGCTCCGGCGCCAGGTCGAACGAGGCCACGGCGTCCACGCTGCCGTTCAGAAGGGCCAGGAGGGCGGCCTCGTGCGTCCCGGTGAACATGGCCTCCTTGAAGAATGTTTTGGGATCACGATCCTTGACCAGGCCTTTCTTGATCAGCATGACCATGGGGTAGACATAACCCGAGGTTGATCCCGGGTCGATGAAGGCGATGGTCTTGCCCCGGAGGTCCTCCAATTTCTTGAACCCGGAGTCCTTGCGCACGAAGATCCGGGAGGTGTAGCTAGTCTTGCCGTGCCAGACGTCCACCGCCACGATCTGGGCCTTGGCCTCCTGACTGGCGAAGACGTACCCCGCGGGATGGACGAAGGCCATATCGGCCGTCTTGTTCCGCAGTGCCTCCACCACGCCGAGATAATCCGTGGGCATATAGACCTTGATGGGCACGCCCAGCTTCTTGCCCAGCTCGGCGGCAAAGGCCTCGCTGGCCTTGAACAGTTCCGTGGGGATGTTGGAGGGCGTCACGGCCATCACGAGCTGCTTTGGAGATTCCGCCGCCCCGGCGTGTGCAGCCAGCCCCATCGCCACCACAACCCCCACCAGGATCCCCGCTCTGCCATGCTGGCGCATCATCGGTCGTCTCCCTCTCGTCCCGCTCCGTCGGGTCCGCCCGCTTGCAGACTGGCGGAAAGAAAAACGCCGCATCGCCCGGGGGGGATGCGGCGTGGATTTCGCGCCTTCCGAGAAGCCGCTTTCCTACGCTGGCATGACCCAGATCAGGTTCCAGGGTTCCGTGCAACGCGGTCCGGATCACCCACGTCTGCGCCGGGTCTCAGTCCTCCGACAGGCTCGAGCCACAGGCTCTTGACCCCCGTCTGCGGACTCCCCTAGGGCTTCGGCTGGATGCTAGCATAGCTCCGGCACCTGTCAACTGCAAAGCGCGCCGCCGTCCCGGTCTCAGGAGAAGAAGCCGTCCTCGCGTAGGAGCAGGAACGCCTTCTCGAAGGCCTGAACGGTCCGTGCCACGTCCTCCTCGGAGTGCACGGCCGACACCCAGCCGTGCAGGGAACACATGTCCACGCCGTTGAGGATCAGCGCACAGCGCAGGGCGTGATAGACATCCGGATTCGCCATCACCTGGAGACCGCGATGGTCGCGGGTGTCGGGTCGAGGGGGAGTCGCCAGGGCGGGTTCCAGCGAGTAATTCAGGAGAGACGCTTCGCCGTACACGCAGCCCGGAACGCTCAGGCGGCGCCAGACGCCCGCCAGCTCTTGCCGGAGTGCGGCGGCGGTCTGGTTCGCGCGGCGATGCGCCTCGCCGTCCGCGATGAAATCCAACATGGCGATCCCGGCCACCGCCGACAGGGGATTCGCGTTGTACGTCCCCGCATGCGCCACGCGCCCCTTGCGGTTCCAGGCCGGATCGTCCCCGAAGGCCAGGCGATTCAGGATGGCCGCCTTCCCCACGACGGCCCCACCCGGGAGGCCGCCGGCGACGATCTTGGCCAGCGTCGTCATGTCGGGAGTGACGCCGACCACCTGCTGCACGCCGCCGGGCGAATAGCGGAACCCGGTGATGACCTCGTCGAAGATGAGCACGACGCCATGCCGGAGCGTCAGGTCGTGCAGCCCCCGGAGATACGCCGGATCCGTCGGGATCGTCCCGCTGCTCCCCCCGCCGGGCTCAATGATCAGCGCGGCCACGTCCTGGCGCGCGGCCAGCATGGCCCCCACGGCCTCCAGGTCGTTGGGCGGGCACAGAATGACCTGGGCCAGGGACTCCCCCGGGATCCCGGAGGACATCGGGACGTCGTAGGGAGGCTTGACGCCGGCCAGGGCGTAATCGTGCCATCCGTGGAAATGTCCCTCGAGTTTGAGGATCTTGGGTTTCCCCGCGTGGGCGCGCGCCAGCCGCAGGGCGAGCTGCGTCGCCTCGGTTCCCGACATGGTGAAGCGGACCCGCTCCGCCGACGGAACGAGCCGCTGGATCAGTTCTGCCCAGCGGGCCTCCAACTCGTGGCAGGCGCCGTAATGGGTGCCGCGCTCGATCTGCTCGTGGATGGCCTGCAGGAGGAGCGGGTGTGCATGCCCCAGAAACAGGGATCCGTGTCCCATCCAGTAGTCAATCAGCTCCTGGCCATCCGCCGTCCACTTCCGGGTTCCCCGGGCACGCTCCACGTAGACCGGGAACGGCTTCATGTGGCGGATGTCGTGGGTGACGTGTCCGGCGATGGCCTGACCGGCACGGGCAAAGAGGGCCTCGGAGCGCGGATTGGCCCGCCGGTAGATTTCCCAGATCCGTCTGTGCCCACCCTGAGAGGAACCCCGTTCAACCATCATGGCATCCCTCGCATCCCGAATGGCCGCCTGGATCTCCCGGGCCCCTTACGTTCCCAGGAGTCGTCGCAAGAAAAGGCGCCGCTGAAGCCTGCGGCGGAGGGCCGCCTCCGTCGTTCGGTACTTTACTGCTTTCCGCCCGTCAATGAAGAGGACCGGGATCTCCTCTCCGTACCGGGCCTCCAGCGCGGGGTTGGCCTCAATGTTCACTTCCGTGAGC
This sequence comes from Candidatus Methylomirabilota bacterium, assembly GCA_016209725.1. Taxonomy (GTDB): domain Bacteria; phylum Methylomirabilota; class Methylomirabilia; order Methylomirabilales; family 2-02-FULL-66-22; genus 2-02-FULL-66-22. The sequence continues at coordinate 21,252 of JACQVO010000066.1, forward strand.
CGGACCGGAAACTCTCCTCCCAGCCGCTGGCACAGCACCCGGAGGTCCTCACACAGGTGACAGCCGGGCCGGCTGTAGAGTTCGAGGTGCAGCGTCGGGCGATCCATCGTGATGACGGGAGGACGTTATCACGCTCCTCCGGACGTGTCAACGCGGTCACAGCCACCCTGTCCCTCCTGCTTTCCCCTTGACTTGCGCCGGGCGGGGGGCTATGTACCGGCAAGCGACCGCGGGCCTGCAGGCGACCCGGGAGGTGAGAGCGGATGCGACGAGTGGTGCTTCGACGAGGCGACGGATCAGTCGAGACGGCGCCGGGTCCCGACGCTCTGGCGGAGGCCATGCGTGATCCCCGGTGCACGCTCTGGATCGATGCGGAGGGCGAGCCGGCGGAGGGGCTGGAGGCCCTGGCGGGCCTGTTCGACCTGCACCCGGTAACCGTCGAGGACTTCGTTCACAGGAATCAGCGCCCCAAGATCGAGGAGTTCGACCAGTACGTCTTCCTGGTCGTCCACGCCCTGCGCGCCATCCGGGACGACGAGCTGCACACCGAGGAACTCCATGCCGTCCTCAAGCACAACTGCCTCCTGACGGTCCACGACGGGCCGCTGGACGCCGTCAAGCGGCTCCTGGATCGTCTCGCCGCCGATCCCCGGCCCCTGCAGAACGGGGCCAGCTTCCTCCTCTACCTCCTGAGCGACGCCCTCGTGGACGGGTACTTCCCGGTGCTGGACGCGCTGGGCGATGAGATCGACGCCATCGAGGATGCGGTGGTCGAGGCCCCGGCCCGAGCGCGCATGCACCGCGTCTTCCAGATGAAACGGGTCCTGGTCCAGCTTCGCAAGATCGTCAGTCCCCAGCGCGAAGTGTACAACGCCCTGAGCCGCCGCGACTACCCCTATATCGACTCCCATACCGCGGTGTACTTCCGCGACGTCCACGATCATCTGGTCCGCGCCTACGAGATCATCGATTCGTATCGGGACCTGGTGGCCAACACGCTGGATGCCTATCTGGCCGCCATCTCCAATCGCCTGGGCCAGGTGATGAAGCAGCTCACCGTCATCGCCACCATCTTCATGCCCCTGTCCTTCCTCACCGGCTTTTTCGGCATGAACTTCACCGCCATACCCTTCGACCGGCCGTGGCTGCTGGGGCTGGTGCTGGCGGTGATGGCGGCGCTTCCTCTTGTGATGCTGACTTTCTTCGCGCGTCAGGGCTGGCTCACCGAGGATCGGCGCATCACGAGCTGGACGCGCCTGCGGGCGTGGCTTCGCCGACGGAGGTGACGGTCGGGACCGGTGTCGGCACGATCCTGCTTGTCAGCGATGCCGGGCTCTGCTATGACCATGGCGGGCACAACCGAGGGTGGAATGGGTGCGAGCCACGTGGCCCCCCCTCATCCGCCATAAGAATTGGCGAGGGCTGGTCTATGCCCGCTGAGGGCTGGGGAATCCATCCACCAAAGGGGGAGCCGCCGAAAGCCGTCCTGACCCTGGCAGATCTTCGCCCTGCTCCCCATGCACCAGGTGAAGCCCACCCCGTACCAGCGCGACCTGTCACCGACCCATGCCAAGGGGCTGCGCGAGGTCATCCGGAAGCTGGACCGGTTCATTGACCCCATCGTGGCGGTTCGGCATGCCGCAGGGGAATACTGGACGCCCAACCCTCGGGCTCCTGTACGAGCAGTACCCGCGCTTTTCGGGGAGCGTCCACGCGCCCATCCTGCGCCGGGTGGACCGATTTCTGAAGACCACCCTGCCCGGGGCCTACGAGGAGCGCCAGCACCGGGCCGGGTCGGTCGAGGCCGCCGACAGGCTCTTGACCGATGTGGTCACCCGCTTGAAGAAACGGGGCATCTCGCACCCGGACGTCAAGAACTTCGTCATGGCCCGCTGCAACCCCCTCAGCCGGGCTCGAAAGACGCTTCCCTCCTTCGACCAGGCCTGGGAGAAGGTCCAGAGTGCCCTGGAGAGGTTTGACACGGACGCGATCCGCACCGAGGATGTCGCCCGGGCGGCTGTGTTCACCGCAGCCTGAGCGCCCGCGCCGCCGTCCGCGCCGCAACGGAATCGGCCCGCTTTTATTTGGAACCATTCGCAACCGCGCCGGCGGGAGGCTTCCATGCTCGTCGTGATGGAACGCAACGCAACCCAGGGGCAGATCGACGCCGTCATCGAGGCGGTGCAGGCGCTCGGGCTCACGCCGCAGCCCATCCCGGGGGGGAGCCGGGTGGCCATCGGGGTCCTCGGCAATCAAGGCTATGTGGATGAGGAGCCGTTCCGGGACCTGCCGGGCATCCAGGAGATCATTCACGTCACCAAACCGTACAAACTGGTGAGCCGCGATTTTCATCCCGATGACACGGTGGTGAGCGTGGGAGGCGTCCGCGTGGGCTGGAATCAGGAACCGGTGGTCATTGCCGGCCCCTGCGCCGTGGAGAGCCTGGACCAGGTCCTCGCCGCGGCCCGGGCAGTCAAGGCCGCCGGGGCCCGGATTCTGCGAGGCGGGGCGTTCAAACCCCGCACCGGGCCCCACGCCTTCCAGGGGCTGGGCTACCAGGGCTTGGAGTACTTGGCCGAGGCGGGACGGACGGTCGGGCTTCCCGTCGTGACCGAAGTGATGCGGATCGACCAGCTCGAGCCGGTGGCCGCCCTTGCCGACTGCCTGCAGATCGGCGCGCGGAACATGCAGAACTTCGACCTCCTGAAGGAGGTGGGCCGTCCCGGCAAGCCTGTGCTCCTGAAGCGCGGCATGAGCGCCACCCTGGAGGAGTTTCTGGCCGCCGCCGAGTACATCCTCCTCGAAGGAAACGACCAGGTGATCCTCTGCGAGCGGGGCATCCGGACGTTCGAGCGGGCCCTGCGCAACACCCTGGACCTGGGCGTCGTCCCCTTCCTGCGGCAGGTGACGCACCTGCCCCTGATCGTGGACCCGAGCCACGCCCTGGGCCGCCGGGACCTGGTGGGCCCCATGGCCAAGGCCGCTCTCGTCGTGGGTGCCGCCGGCATCATGGTGGAGGTCCACCCCGACCCGCTCCACGCCCTCTGCGACGGACCGCAGTCCCTGGACCCCGGCGGGTTCGACTCCCTGATGCGGGAGCTCCGGGCCATCCTGCCCGCGATCTCTCCTGTTGGGTCGATTCAGGAGCGGCACCAGGTGGGATCATGACCCTCATGCCGTAATCGACGTGCGGACAACCTGGGATCTCGCGGGGATACCTCTTGCCCCTCCCGGTTTCCCGGACGCCGGATAGACATCCCACCGCCCCGACCCATGCCGCAGCCTCAGACGCGGACGTGGCTCCCGGTCAGTTCCTTCATCAGCTCCCCGACGAACACCTTGGCATCGCCGAAGAGCATCATCGTCCTGTCCATGTAGTAGAGTTCGTTGTCGATGCCGGCGAAGCCCGGGCTCATGCTTCGCTTGATCACCATGACTGTCCGGGCCTTGTCCACATCCAGGATCGGCATCCCGTAAATCGGGCTCGCCCTGTCGTGCCGGGCCGCCGGGTTGGTGACGTCGTTGGCGCCGATCACCAGCGCCACATCGGCCCGGGGAAAGTCGGGATTGATCTCCTCTATCTCGAGGAGCCGGTCGTAGGGAATGTCCGCCTCAGCCAGGAGCACGTTCATGTGACCCGGCATGCGGCCCGCCACGGGATGGATGGCAAACTTCACGTCCGCCCCCCGCCGGGTGAGCGCGTCGTAGAGCTCGCGCACCTTGTGCTGGGCCTGCGCCACGGCCATGCCGTAGCCCGGAATGACGATCACGGAAGTCGCGGCCTCGAGGATGGCGGCGGCCTCCTCCGGCGTGGCGCTCCGAACGCTGCGCTGCTCGGCCGTCCCGACCGCCTTCTGCACCTGGCCGAACCCCCCGAAGAGGACGTTGGTGAAGGACCGGTTCATGGCGCGGCACATGATCACCGAAAGGATCATCCCGGACGAGCCGTCCAGCGCGCCGGCCACGATCAGGAGATTGTTGTCGAGCACGAATCCCATGGCGGCGGCCGAGAGTCCCGCGTACGAGTTGAGCAGCGAGATGACGGTCGGCATGTCGGCGCCGCCGATGGGAATGATGAGCAGGACCCCGAACAGGAGCGACAGGCCCGCGACGACCGGGAAGAGCCCGCTCTGGCCGGGATGCATCACCAAATAGACGGCGGTGCCCACCGCGACGGCGAAGAGCGACAGGTTGACGACGTTCTGCCCCCGGTACACGATCGGGCGGCTCGGCACCAGGTCCTGCAGCTTCCCGAAGGCCATCAGGCTGCCCGTGAAGGTCAGGTAGCCGAGGATCACCTCCAGGCTCAGGGCGGCCATGGTGAATGTGCCGAGCGCTCCGGTGTGCAGGTAGTATTCGGACGTCCCCACCAGCGCTGCGGCCAGCGCGCCGAAGGCGTGGGACAGCGCCGTCCGTTGCGGGACATGGGTCATCGGCATGAACACGGCCATGGGCAACCCGATGGCCGAACCCAGGACGCAGCCTACCAGGATCCACCGGTAGCTCACGATGTCCTGGTGCACCAGGGTCCCCAGGATCGCCAGCGCCATGCCCAGCTCCCCCACCCGCACGCCCCGCCGGGCCGTGGTGGGATGACTCAGCCACTTGAGGGAGAGGATGAAGAGGGCCGCCGCCACGATGTAGCTGAATTGGATGAAGTAGGGTGCCATCACTTTCCGGGCTCCCGCTTCTTGAACATTTTGAGCATGCGGTCCGTGATGACAAAGCCGCCCACCACGTTGGCCATCGCGCAGACGACGGCGATGGTGCCCAGGACCGTGCTGAGCTGGCTCTTCTCCCCCCCGGCAATGACGATGGAGCCCACCAGCGAGATGGCCGAGATGGCGTTGGTGAGCGACATGAGCGGCGTGTGGAGGAGCGGGCTCACCCGGCGGATGACCTCAAAGCCCACGAAGGTGGCCAGCAGAAAGACGAACAACGCGCCCTCCAGGCTAGACGGCATCCGATCTGCCTCCTCTCCTCTCCATTTTCCCCATGCTCAGCTTTTCCCCGCCGGGGCGGGGACCTCCAGCGCCGGAAGTCCCAGGGCCTCGCGCACGCGCGGGTGGACCACCTCCCCCTCCCGGGTCAGGAGGGTCGCCCGCGTGATCTCGTCGTCCAGGCTGACCTGGAGCGAGCCCGACTTCACCAGGTGGAGGAAAAAGGCCGTGATGTTTCGTGCGTACATCTGGCTGGCATGATAGGGCACGCTGCCCGCCAGGTTCACGGCGCCGATGATGGTCACGCCGTGCTCCACCACCGTCTCGTAGGCCCGTGTGAGCTCGCAGTTTCCGCCCCGCTCGGCGGCGAGATCCACGATCACGGAGCCCGGCGCCATGCCCGCCACCATGTCATTGGTGATGAGGACCGGCGCCTTCTTGCCCGGGACCAAGGCCGTGGTGATCACCACGTCGGTCTCGGCGACCACGCGCGCCAGCAGCTCGCGCTGCCGCCGGTAGAACGACTCGTCCTGCGCTTTCGCGTAGCCCCCGACATCCTCGGCGTCGGCGGCCTCCAGAGGCAGCTCGATGAACCGGGCGCCCAGGCTCCGGACCTCGTCCTTCGTCGCCGGCCGGACGTCGTAGGCCGACACCACGGCCCCCAGCCGCCGGGCCGTGGCGATGGCCTGCAGCCCCGCCACCCCCGCGCCCACGATCAGCACGCGGGCCGGGGTGACCGTTCCCGCGGCCGTCATGAGCATCGGGAACATCCGGGGCAGGATGTCGGCGGCGAGCAGGACGGCCTTGTAGCCCGCCACGGTGGCCATGGAGGAGAGGGCGTCCATACTTTGGGCGCGGGTGATGCGGGGCATGAGCTCGACGGCAAAGGCAACGGCGCCGGTGGCGGCGATCTCCAGGACGGTCTCGGGCGAGGCCAGCGGTCGGAGGAAGCCGATGAGCACCTGGCCGCGCCGGAGGAGCGGGAGATCGGCACGGCCGGTCCTGTCGTTGGCCCCGTGGGCCAGGACCTGGAACACGGCCTCCGCCGACGCGAAAAGCTCGGCACGGGAGGCGGCGATCCGGCCCCCTTTTTCGACGTAGGCGGCGTCGGGCCAGAAGGCGGCTGCGCCCGCTCCCGCCTCCACCAGCGCTTCGCAGCCGGCCTTGGCCAGGCTGGGGAGCACGGCCGGCACGAGGGCGACGCGCTGCTCCCCGGGAAAGCTCTCCTTCGGGATGCCGATGATCATGGCGTTGTCCTTTTGGGTGCACGCTTCCCCGACCGTCGGGAAGCTGTCAACCGCCATCCGAAACGAGCGGGCGGCGAGGCGTCCAGCCTATTGCCGCCCCCATGACTCCAGGGCTTTCTTCATTGCCTCGCCAATACCGAGGATCGACGGGCCCGTGCTCCGCAGCAGGGCGTGCGCCACACGTCTCTGGTCGGCGGCGCTGCGGTTCTGGTTGAGCTTGTTGGCGACGTGCCCGGTCTTCAGGCTATCTTTGAGCGCGCAGCCCCTGCGGATGGCCGAGCCCGCCGAGCTCGGCGATGTCCCGCCGGAAGAAGAGCGCCACCGTCCAGTCGACGACCACCCGCAGCTTGCGCGAGAACAGGGGAAGCTGGTAGAGGTGGTAGCTGCGGGTGATGAACCAGCCGGGAAAGCCGCGAAGCCGGAGACCAAGCACGTCCGCGATCCCCTGGTAGCGCCCGAGTGTCGCCACTTGTCCCAGCATCCGGTAGCGGTAGGGCCGCCGCAGGCTCTGGAGGTTCCGTGCGAGCCGCCGCGCCTGACGGAGGGCGTGCTGGCAGGTCGGCGGGTCCGGGTGCTCGGGCGTCGCTTCGTTCGGCACCCGGGCGCAGTCGCCGAGCGCCCAGACGCTCTCCCGCCCCTCGACACGCAGGGTCGGATCGACCCGCACGCGGCCGCGATCGTCGAGTGGCAGGCCGAGCTCGGCCAGAAGAGGGTGGGCGCGTACGCCCGCCGTCCAGACGAGCGTGTGGGTGGGGATTTGGGCGCCGTCGGAAAGGACGACGCCTTCTGCGTCCACCGATGTCAGCGTCGTCGAGACCCGGATGTCGGTCCCACGCTCCACGAGCTGCTGCGCAGCGTAGTGGCCGAGCCGGGTCGGAATCTCTGGCAGGATCTTGGGCGCGGCGTCGACAAGGACCCAGTGCTGCCGCCTGTCGCGCAACCTCGGATAGTGCCGCAGCGCGTCGCGCACCAGGTCGGAGAGCTCGGCGAGCGCCTCGACGCCCGCGTAGCCCGCGCCCACGAAGACGAAGGTCAGGTGGGGCTCAGCCCGGGCCGGGTCGAGCTCGGCATCGGCGGCCTCCAGCTCGCGCAGGACGTGGTTGCGCAGGTGGATCGCGTCCGCCAGGGTCTTGAAGCCGACCCCGTGCTCCGCCAGCCCCGGGATCGGCAGCGTGCGCACGACCGCGCCGAGGGCGACGACTAGTTGCTCGTAGCCAACGGAGAAGACGGTCGCGTCCGTCTCCACCTGGACCGTGCGGGTCTTCTCGTCCAGTCCGACCCCCCGGCCCAGCAGGAGCTCCGCATGCGGGCACATGAGGCGGAGCGGTACAACCACGTGGCGGGGCTCCAGCGAGCCGGAGGCGGCCTCGGGCAGGATCGGCGTGTACAGCATGAAGTTCTCGGGGCTGACGATGGTCGCCCCCCGCCGGCCGAGCAGGCGGGCGACGTAGCCGCCGGCGAAACCGCCACCGACGATCAGCGTGCCGCCCCTCGCCCGCCGCTCCAAAGGCGCCACAACGGTTCGTTCAGACATCCGGTCCACTCTCCAACGGCCTCTCGGGATAGGGGACGCGAATAGGGTAGAATAGGGGACGTTGCATTATAAATAGGGGACGTAAATAGGGGACGTTGCATTATAGGTATTATTGTTTCACCGGCACCAGCGCTCGATGTAAATAGGGGACGTTGCATTATAGGTATTATTGTTTCACCGGCACCAGCGCTCGATGAGGCTCCTCAACCGGCGGGCCGCTTCTTCTCCACGCTTCGC
>JACQVO010000068.1 GCA_016209725.1 Candidatus Methylomirabilota bacterium
GGGCTGCCACGTCCCATCCGAACCTACAACAGGAGCGGGGTGCCTTCACTCCACTGTCACGCTCTTGGCCAGGTTGCGGGGCTGGTCCACGTCGCAGCCCTTGCGAACAGCCACGTGGTAGGCCAGAAGCTGCATCGGGATGGCCAGGAGGATGGGGGTGAGCAGGGGAGACGTGTGGGGCACGGCCAGACAGTGATCCACCTTCCGTGGCAGCCCCTCGTCGTTGTCCGAGGTGACGGCGATGACGATCCCGTCCCGCGCTTTTACCTCCTGGATGTTGCCGAGGATCTTCTCGTACACCTTATCCTTGGGCGCCAGGACCACCACCGGCATCTCCTCGGTGATCAGGGCGATGGGGCCGTGCTTCATCTCGCCGGCCGGATACCCCTCGGCATGGATGTAGGAGATCTCCTTGAGTTTCAGGGCGCCTTCCAGGGCGATGGGGTAATTGATGCCCCGGCCAAGGTACAGGAAGTCTGTCTTGGTGTGGAAGAGATGGGCGAGCCGCTCCAGCTCCGTGTCCAGGCGCAGGACGGCCTCGATCTGCTGGGGCAGGCGGACGAGGTCAGCCAGGAGGTCCCGGAGGCGGGCCGCATCCAGGGCGCCCCGCTTCCGCCCGAAGTAGAGGGCGAAGAGGTAAAGGGCGGCGATCTGCGCCGTGAACGTCTTGGTGGCGGCCACGCCGATCTCGGGACCGGCATGGGTGTACAGGACGCCGTCCACTTCCCTGGTGATGGAGCTCCCCACGACGTTACAGACGGCGAAGGTGTGGCAGCCGCGCGCCCGAGCCTCCTTGACCCCGGCCAGGGTGTCCAGGGTCTCGCCGGACTGGCTCACCGCCATGATCAGCGTCTGGGACCCCACCACCGGATCGCGGTAGCGGAACTCGGAGCTGTAATCCACCTCCACCGGGACCCGGCACAGCTCCTCGATCAGGAACTTGCCAACCAGGGCGGCGTGCCATGCCGTCCCGCAGGCGATCAGCACCACCTTCTGCACCTCGGGCAGGGCGTCATCCAGGGCCTCCATGCCCTCGAAGAAGATCTGCCCCGACTCTTCCGAGAATCGGCCGCGGATCGTATCCCGGACGGCCCGGGGCTGCTCGTAGATCTCCTTCAACATAAAGTGCTTGTAGCCGCCCTTCTCCGCCAGGATGGGGCTCCAGAGCACTTTCTCCACCGGGCGCTGCACCGGCTCTCCCTGCAGGGTGGTGATCTGGACCCCGTCCCTTGTCAGGACCACCATCTCCTCGTCGTTGAGGAAGAGAACGTTCCGGGTATGGTTCAGGATGGCGGGGATGTCCGACGCGAAGAAGAAGTCCCCCTGGCCCAGGCCGACCACCAAGGGGCTGCCGCACTTGGCGCCCACGATGCGGCCGGGATCCCCCCTCCAGAGGACGCCGATTGCGTACGCCCCCGTGACGTCGTTCAAGGCGCGCCGTGTGGCCACCTCGATATCCCGATCCTGCTTGAGATACTTCTCGATGAGATGGGCGATGACCTCGGTGTCGGTCTCCGAGTGGAAGAAGTGCCCCTCGGCCAGAAGCTTTTCCTTGAGGGCCAGGTAGTTCTCGATGATCCCGTTGTGCACGACCACGAGGTCACCGGTGCAGTCGGTGTGGGGGTGGGCATTCTCCTCGGTCGGCCGGCCGTGGGTCGCCCAGCGGGTGTGGCCCAGACCCAGGGTGCCGCCCAGGTTCATCCCCCAGAGGGCGTTCTCCAGCTCTTTGATCTTTCCGACGGACCGGTGGATCACCATCCGGCCCTGGTCCACCACCGCCAGGCCGGCGGAGTCGTACCCCCGGTATTCCAGACGCTTGAGCCCCTCGATCAGGATGGGCACGACCCGCTTGTCGCCGATATACCCGACTATCCCGCACATGGCCCGCCCCTTTCGCCGGGAAAGCCTACACCGCCCCGGCAGGCTCCAGGTCGAAGTTTCTCGTGTACAGGTCGTTCACCATCCGGACCTCATCCGGGGTGAGATCCGGGACCTCGGAGGCGCCGGTGAACTCCGCCAGTTGGTCCTCGGTGTAGATATTGGGCAGGACGCAGGCAAAGCAGGGCTCCGCCAGGATCCACCGGATGGCGGCGTGGGCCAGGGTCCGCCCCGTCCCCTGGGTCAGGAAGGCCAGGCGCTCGACCTTCTTCAGCCCGGCGTCCAGCCAGGCCTTCTTCCGCTCGTCGGTATTGACCCGAAAGGACCGGTGGTCGCCGGCGCCGAAGGTCGTCTCCCGCGTGTAACGGCCCTCCAGGAGGCCGGAGGAGTGGGGGACGCGAACCATGAGGCCGACGCCGTGCTGCTTCGCCAGGAGGATCAGGGGCCGGCCCACCTGCTGCTCCAGCAGGTTGAAGATGATCTGGGTCGTCATCTTGCGCTCGACCACGCAGCACTTTCCCTCCTCGGCCTGCCGGAGGTCGATGGCCGGGCCGAGGGTGGCCCCGTAGTACCTGATCTTCCCAGCCTCCCGCAGGCGCTCCAGCTCGGCGAACAGATCGTCCCGGCGCAGGGTGTCGATCCGGGGATTGTGCAACTGGTACAGGTCGATCCGATCCGTCCCGAGCCGCTGGAGGCTCTCCTCGCACGCCTTCCGGACGTACTCCGGCCGCCAGTCCTGGGGGCGCTCCCGCTGCCCCGGCTGGACGCCCGGATGGTTGTAGAAGTCGTAGCCGAACTTGGTCGAATACACCACCCGATCCCGCGTTCCCTGAAAGGCCTTGGCCAGGATGGTCTCCCCCAGACCGTCGCCGTAGACGTCGGCGGTGTCGTAGAAGGTGATGCCGAGGTCGAAGGCCTTCCGCAGCAGCCGGATGCCCACCGCCTCGTCCGCGATCCCCCACATCGTCGTACCGACCGTCCAGACGCCGAAGCCCACCTCCGAGGCGCGCAGATCCGTGTTGCCGAAGGTTCGGTATTTCATCGGTTCTCCCTTTTCACCGTTCGATTGCTGACTCGAGACATCTCGCCGGCTCGGCCAGCCCGCCCCGCTTCCCTCCGCGTCAGGCCGCACCCAGAGGGCATCCGGTCCGGACCTCGCCCTCCGCGATCAAGCTCTGCAGGGCGGTCGCCACCTTGCGCGGGTCGTGACGGATCGTGTCCAGCTTGTGGAGTGTCCGCTTCCCCTGCCAGCCCTCCTCCACGAAGTTTCCCACAATCGGAATGGGCCCCAGGGCCTTGACCCGCTGGACCTCCTCGGGCGTCACCGGCATGTAGTGAACGTCATCCCGCCGGTACGCTGCGATCGTCTCGCTTGCCGGGACATGGGTATTCAGGAGGACATAGTCGAGGCGGCCCTCCCCCAGATACCGCCGCAGTTCCCGCACGTGGCTCACCGTATCGAATCCATCGGTCTGACCGGGCTGTGTCGTGGTGTTGCATACGTACGCCGTCCTTGCCCGGGATACCTGCACCGCCTGCCGAACGCCGTTGGGGAGCAGACCGGGCAGGACGCTGCAGTACAGCCCGCCCGGACCCAGGACGAGCAGGTCCGCCTCCCGAATGGCCTGCAGGACCGCCGGGGAGACCCGTGCATCCTGAGGCTCGAGGAACACCTCGGCGATCGATGGCTTCCCCGGCGTGCGGACGGCAACCTCGCCGTGGACCACGGACCCGTCGGCCAGGCGCGCGCAGAGGGTGGCGGGGGAAGAAGGGACCGGCAGCACCTCGGCCCAGCAGTTAAAAAGCCGGCCGACCGCCTCGACGGCCCGCTCAAAGTCTCCCAGGACCTCGGCGAAGGCGGTGAGGACCAAGTTTCCCAGGGCCATGTTCCGGAGCGTCGAGTCGCGAGCCGGGCGGAAGCGGAACTCGAAGACATCGATAAGAGGTTTGAGGCCGGGTTGGGGAGCCGCCGCCGCGGCAAGGACGCTGCGGATATCGCCGGGTGCCGGCAGACCGAACTCGTCCCGGATCACGCCGCTGCTGCTCCCGGAATCCGTCGTGGTCACAATGGCTGTGACGGCCCATCCGGATCCCCGGAAGCCCTGAACGATCAAGGATGGGCCCGATCGCCCTCCCAGGACCACGAGCCTCGGCACGTCCCCTGCGCTCACGATTAGGCGTTGACCAGCCGAAGAAGAGCGAACCTCGAATATTGAATTACGAATATCGAATGTCGAATGACCCACCCTCCTTCACTTCTTTCCCCTGGCCTTTCGGATTTCGGCCGCCCGCCCCTCCTTGTTCACCTGCTGGGCGCGCCCGAACGCGACCGCGTCGGGTGGCACTTCCTGGGTGATGGCGGAGCCGGCGGCTACGATGGCCCCTCGCCCGATCCTCAGCGGGGCAACCAGACTGGCATTGGATCCGATGAAGGCCCCGTCTTCGACAATGGTCTGATGCTTGGCGAAACCATCGTAGTTGCAGGTGATCGTCCCCGCCCCGATGTTCACCCGGTCTCCCAGTGTCGCGTCCCCGATGTAGGTCAAGTGGGGCACCTTGGACCCCTCGCCGATGACCGACTTCTTGACCTCGACGAAGTTGCCCACCTTGGCCTTCCGCTTCAGGCGGGAGCCCGGTCGCAAATGGGCGTAGGGGCCGATGGTGCAGTCGTCGCCGATCTCGCTCTGCAGAATGACACACCCATCCAGGATCGTCACCCGATTGCCCAGGCGCGAATCCCGAATCCGGCATCCCGCATGAATCGTGCAGTGGTCCCCCACGATGGTGTGTCCCTCGATCTGAACGTTCGGGCACAGGGTGGTATCCCGCCCCACCGTCGCCAGACTCGAGATGTGGCTGCTCGTCGGATCCAGGCAGGTGACTCCCTCTGCCATCAGCCGATCCACCATGCGCCGGCGCAGGACGGCAGACGCCTCGGCCAGCTCTGCCCGCGTATTGATCCCCAGCACCTCTTGCGGATCCTCGGCCAGGACCGTGGCGATCCGCCCACCTGTTTTCCGCCCCCCGGCGTGGATAATGGGCAGCACCTCCGGCAGGTACAGCTCTTTCTTCACGGCGGAAGGGCGCACCCGGTGCAGCGCAGCAAACAGACTCGGGGCCCGGAAGCAGTAGATGCCGGCGTTGATCTCTCTCACGCGTCGCTGGGCTGGGGTCGCCTCCACCTCCTCGACGATGCCCCGAAAGGCCCTGCGACGATCCCGCAAGACCCGACCGTATCCCGTGGGGTTCGCCAGCCGGGTGGTGATCAGCGTCGCATCGGCGCGGGCCCGGTGGTGCGCAGCCACGAGCCGCTCCACGAGGGCCTCACCCAGCAGGGGGACATCGCCGTTGATTACCAGGATGTCTCCATCGAATCCTTGCAGGGCCGGCTCGGCTTGGAGGACGGCATGCGCCGTCCCGCGCTGCTCCGCCTGCAGGACGAACTCGACCGGCAGATCGCCTAGGGCTTCCCGCACCCGCTCCGCCTGAAAGCCGATGACCACCAGAGTGCGCTTGACAGCCAGACGGCGACACAGGTCAAGGACGTGACAGACGATCGGCAGGCCGTTCAGGGGATGGAGGACCTTGACCAGGTCGGAGCACATTCGCGTGCCCTGACCGGCGGCCATCACGATGGCGCACAGGTCCTGATATGGACGGACTCCCTTGACGCTCCCGGTCAGTGGCATGGCCAATCCTCCCCCCTGGACGCCGCTTCGTGCAAGATCGGGGCCCCGCGCCGGGGAGGAATGATAACACACAGGATTCATCCGAAAAAGCAGATTCCTGGGCCACCGGGAACGATGCCCAGCCACGGAGGGTGATCGCGTAGGGACACACCATCGTGTCTCTTCGACACGTTTCAGAAGCGTTCGCCGGTTCGGCTGTTCGAAACGGCCCGAAGGTTCGAACCTTCGGGCACCCGAACGCTTTTCGGTCCTTCGAATCGGTGAGCAGCGAGGGCGTGACCCGGCGGGACGAGGGGGGTCAGCCGATGGGGACATCGAGTGTACGGAGGGCCGCGGCGACCGTATAGAGGGACCCCGTCACCAGGATCGTGTCCTCGGGCTTGGCCACCGATCGGGCCAAGGCCAGGCCCTCGCCGGGGTCGATGGCGATTTCCACTTTGGAACAGTAGCGATCGGCGGTGATCAGTTCGTGGGGATCGGCCCCCCGATCCGCAGGCGGGTGGGTGAGGATGGTCTGATCGGCCAGGGGTCCCAAGAGCGCGAGCATCGCCTCCCAATCCTTGTCACGCAGGACGCCGAAGACCAGGATCAGACGGCCGAGGGTCGAGCGATGCTCGGCCAGAAAGGCGGCAAGGGCCTGGGCGCCTGCCGGATTGTGGGCCCCGTCCAACAGGACCCGGGGGCAGGCCGAAACGGTGTGGAGTCGCCCGGGCCACCGCGCCTGGTGCAACCCGCGGCGGATCGCCGCCTCTCCCAGGCGGAACCCCTGCTGCTCCAGCGCCTCGGCGGTGGCGATGGCGGTCACGGCATTCTCCGCCTGATGCCGTCCCGCCAGGGCGATCTGGAGACCTTCGTAGCGGCGGTTGGGTCCCGTCAGCTCCAGCGTCTGGCCGGTCAACGCCGATTCCCGGACAGTCCAGGAATAGGCGTCCTGGATGTGGACCACAGGCGCCTGTCGCTCGTGGGCGGTCCGGCGGATGACCTCGTAGGCCTCCCCGCAGGTCGCGGTGATGACGGGAATGCCGGGCTTGACGATGCCCGCCTTCTCGGCGGCGATCTCGGGAAGCGTCCGGCCGAGATATTCCTGATGCTCCAGGGAGACGTTTGTCACCACCGAGACCCGCGGGGTGGTCACGTTGGTGGCATCGAACCGGCCACCCAGGCCGACCTCGACGACCGCGGCCCCCACTGCCTGCCGGGCGAAGTGGACGAACGCCATGGCCGTTGTCAGCTCGAAGAACGTCGGGTGGGGCAGGCGATCGGCGGGTGGATTCGGGATCGGATGCTGCGTGAAGTGCGCCGCGCAGAGATCCTTCAAGTGCGCCGTGAGGCGGGTGACGTCCTCCGCGGCGATGGGCGCGCCGTTCACGCGGATCCGTTCGGTGAACTCGAGGAGGTGGGGCGACGTGTACAGGCCGGTGCGGAAGCCCGCGGCCTGGAGTATCGCGCTCACCATGGCCGCGGTCGAACCCTTGCCGTTGGTGCCTCCCACGTGTACGCTCGGCGCGGCCGCGTGGGGGTTGCCCAGGAGGCTCAGGAGTTGCTGGACGGTCTCCAGGCCCAGGCGCCAGCCGAAGCGGCGCAGGCCGAACAGGAACTCGGTTGCCTCAGTGTAGGTCACGGGACCAGTCCCCGGCATCGACGAGGCTGAAATAGGAACCGGTGGCAGGCTCCGAAGGTTCGCTCGCGCCGTTCCGCCTATGGCCGCGACGCCGCGGTCGGGGCGCCGGAGGCGCCGGCGAAGAAGTCGAGGAGTTGGATCAGGGTCTGGCGAAGGTTCTTCCGCTCCACGATCATGTCCACGAAGCCGTGGTTCAGCAGAAACTCCGCCCGCTGGAAGCCCGCAGGCAACTCCTGGCGGATCGTGTCCTGGATGACCCGGGGGCCGGCGAAGCCGATGAGGGCGTTGGGTTCCGCAATGTTGATGTCGCCCAGCATGGCATAGCTGGCCGTGACGCCCCCGGTCGTGGGGTCCGTCAGGATCGAGAGATACGGGAGCCGCGCGCGTCCCAGACGGGCCAGCGCTGCGCTGGTTTTGGCCATCTGCATGAGAGAGAGGACGCTCTCCTGCATCCGGGCTCCGCCAGAGCAGGAGATTGCGATGAAGGGGATCCGCTCCGTCCTGGCATCCTCGATGGCCCGCGTCACCTTCTCGCCCACCACGGACCCCATGCTTCCTCCCATGAAGCCGAACTCCAGGGAGCAAAGGCTCACCCGGTGTCCGCCGATCCGGGCGAGGCCCGACAGCAGGGCATCCTCCATCCCGGTCGCCTTCTTGGCGGCCTTGACCCGATCCGGGTAGCTCTTCTGATCCTTGAAGTGCAGCGGATCCTGGGAGCGGATGGCGGTGTTCCGCTCCTCAAAGCTGCCGGGGTCTACCAGGAGATCGAGGCGGGCACGGGCATTGATCCGGAAGTGGTGCTGGCACCGCGGGCAGACGTTGGCATTCCGTTCCAGCTCCTGTTTGTAGATGATCTCCTTGCAGTGGTCGCACTTGATCCAGAGGCCCTCGGGCATCCGGACCTTGCTTTCCTTCCCGCTGACCAGCGGTTCTTTCTTGAACCAGGCCACTGCCGTCCTCCGGGTGACGCTCGGCTACGGTAGCCCACCCCCACACCACTGTCAAGGCTTGGACCCGGTTGGACCCCGTGGATAAAACGGCTGGGTTCAGAGGGCGGCGCGAATCTTCGCCGCGGCCGCGCGGATGCGCTCCGGGTCGCCCGGGACGAGCATCCAGTCGAAGCCTTTCCCGTCGTGGAGCCAGCGGGGGATGAGATGAATGTGGATCGGATTGATGTCCATGATGCCGATGGTTCGGTGGTCCTCGGCCACTCTGGTGGCGGGAAGTTGACCGTCTCGGATCCGACAGAAGACGCAATCCATCATCCACTCCCTGTCCTGGCCCTGGGTGGGAGCCCCCTTGGATGCCCATCCACGAATCGGAACGGCAAAGCGGCGGGGACAGACCCGGAGGCGGGTGAGGCGGGGATGCGCCCGCTGGTGTGCGCCCGGTCGCCGGACAAACCCATGGCTAGACGCAGCAGGGCGACGCCCTATGCGCTGTGTCGAAGTCCGGCGGCCTCATTTCTGCCCTGCACCCAAGAGCATGTCTGAGCGATAGCCCCGATGGGCGCCAGTCGGCAGGAAAAGCGAGGAAAGGGTCGAAGCGTGTCGTCGGTGCTAATACCCGCGGCGCCCGCGCCCACCACCACCACCGCCGCCACCGAATCCACCACTGCGGCGTGGGGCCTGCTCCCGGGCCTCGTTGACCGTCAACGCCCGGCCGCCGAATTCCCGACCGTTCAGGGAACTGACGGAGGCCTCGGCATCCGCCTGGCTCCCCATCTCGACGAACGCAAATCCGCGAGGGCGACCCGTGTCCCGGTCGGTGATGATCTTCACCTCGGAAACCTGGCGTCCGCCTTCCTGAAACAAGGCGCGGAGCTGCGATTCGCTCGTATCAAACGGCAGGTTCCCAACGTACAACCTCGTCCCCATGACCCTCAACCCCCTTGGCTCCGCATCTGCGGGGCCATTTCCACTGTGAGCGGTTGTCATTGCCGTGTCTTCGGGTCGTGGGTCCGCTCCTACCACGCCCAGTCCGATGCCTCCTGGCCCCGGAATCTATTCGACTTGCTCTCCCCGCGCGAGGGCCCGTCCCAGGCGCTTCCGGAGTCGCCGCGCCGCCTCCCTCTCCTTCCTGCGGCGGCGATCGCCAGGCTTCTCGTAATGCGAACGCCGCTTCAGATCGCGCAGGATCCCATCGCGCAGGACCAGCCGTTTGAACAGGCGGATGGCCCCTTCCACTCCCCGATCGCCAACGGTCACTTCCAAAGGACGGCGGCGCGACGTCCCCCCGCCAGTTGAGCCATATCCGTCACCATCCTGTCCACCGTAAAAGCTCATGATTCCTCCCCGGCAATGTTCGGCCGGTTCCGATGGGGCTCCCCCGCCAGAAAAAAAAACGCCGCAAGGCTCGGGTCCGCGCGGCGCTGTAACGATGGACGAAACCGTCTGAACCGTCGGCAACGCTCACTGTATGGGGATTCCCCCTCGTTGTCAAGCAGAATCACACCCAGTACTTTCCCCGGAAGTGAGGCGCCTGATTGACCGTGGGGAACGCGGCGGAGGATGCATTCGCCCCACAACGGCGCGCCGCAACCGGAGGGAAGCCCACTGCCCGGATGACCTCCACCTTACCGCCCCGGCGGAGGCGCGGAGGGAAGGCGGGTGTATCTCCGGCCCCCAGAGTACCCGGCGGATCCCTGCCTGCGAATCCACCGGGCGCGGAGCCGGCCAACAATTGTCACCGCCAGGAGCGTCCATGGAAACAGCA
>JACQVO010000060.1 GCA_016209725.1 Candidatus Methylomirabilota bacterium
CCCGAGATTCCCAAAGTTGGACAGGCCAGAGCTGGCGAGGGTGTGGTGCCCGACGGCGGGTCCGCTGGCCCCCTGTGGACAGGGCAGCGGAGTGCAGGACGAAAGGCTCTCAGGCGGCCGCTGCGGGTCCCCCCAGGGCTATGTCCTCCAGGATGACCTGCTTGAAGGTTGCCGGATCTCCCAGGCGCTTCATCGCGTCGAGGATCTCGATGCCGGCGAGGCGTCCAGCCGCGTCATAGTCCGCTGCGATACCTTCCGCCAGGTGCTGTGTGGTGACGGCGCATTCTTTGAAACGGATGTAGAGAGCATCCACCTCGCGGTCATAGGTAATTCTCATCGTCGGGCCTCCTCAGAAGTAGTACACGTACACGGTCACGATCACGATTTCCTCAGACTCCTCCGCGAAGATGGGCCGTACCTGCTTGGTTTCATACCAATGGCCGTTCCATTCTGCGCGAAAGGCGTAGTTCTTTCGGCACTCCAGCCGTCCCAGTTCCGCCGGTTGCCACGCCGCCGTACGGATCGCTTCCAGAACTTCCTGCTCGCTCGCGCCGCGAAAGATAAGCTGGCTCTTCGCGTGACCCGATAGGCGAATTCGCTTGGTCGGAGGCATCAAGTCCTCCTACCCGATCCAAAGCTGGTCAGGTGCCCCCTGGCAGGTTGCCTTGGATTTTGCCTAAGATACAGGATATCGGAAGAATCCGCCAGGCTCAAACAGCGTGGAGCTTGGAGAGGTTATGGCGGTTGAGCAGAGACGGGTCCATTGGGACATCCAGATCCGGTTTCCGCGATACGAAACGTTGCCGCCCTCACTCCGGATCTCGGCGGCGACCCGCTCCAGGGCCGCTTTATCCAGATCCACGAATGCCACCAAGTTCCGCGCCGCTGCCAGGCGCCGCGCGATCGCCCTGCCGATCCCCCGACCGGCACCGGTCACGATGACCACCCGATCGCGTCCCACGGCCGTGCTCCTCTCCGATGGGAATGCGTCCAGTTCCGCGAGGTCAGTAAAGCCCGAAGAGCTTCGGGATCCACAGGGAAAGAAACGGCAGATAGATGATGAGGAGGAGGGCACCCAGCATGGCCAGGACGAAGGGGATCACGGCACGGGAGATTTCCTCCAGGGTGATCTTGGCCAGATTGGCCGCGACGTAGAGATTGACGGCCATGGGCGGCGTCACCTGGCCGATGGCCAGGTTGACCGTCATCACCACGCCGAACCAGATGGGGTCCCAGTGAAAGTGGGCCATGACGGGCAGGAAGATCGGCAGAAAGATGTAGTAGATTGACACCGCATCCAGGAGCATCCCGGCGCTGAAGAGGAGGAGGTTTACCCACAGGATGCTGATCCACGGGCTCTGGCTCAGCGAGATGAGGAGCCGCGCCGCCTTGTCCATGGCCCCCAGGGTCGATCCGGCCCAGCCGAAGAGCCCGGCGAACGCCACGATGATCATGACCACAGCCGAGGAGAGCGCCGCATCCCGCAGGGTGTCGTAGAGCATCCTCCAGGTCAGCGTGCGGTACACCAGACCCCCCACGAAGAGGCCGTAGAACACCGCCACCACCGCCGCCTCGGTTGGTGTAAAGATCCCGCCATAGATCCCTCCCAGGATGACGAGGGGCGCCAGGAGCCCCCAGATCGAGTCCCGAAAGGCCTCCCAGATCTCTGTCGCGGTCCCCCACCGCTCGCCAGCGTATCCCCGGGCCCGCGAGATGAGATAGGCGGGGATCATGAGGGCGAGACCGACCACGAGGCCCGGCAGAATCCCGGCCGCGAACAGGGCCGGGATCGAAGTGGCGGTGATGGCCCCGTAGAGGATGAACGCGATGCTGGGTGGAATGATAATGGCAATGCTGCCGCCGGTGGCGATGAGGGCCGAGGTGAATCCCTTGTCGTACCCCCTGGCCACCATGGCCGGAATCAGGACAGCCCCTAGGGCCGCCGTGTCCGCAGGCCCGGATCCGGAGATGCCTGCGAAGAAGACGCAGACAACGACCGCCACGAGGGCCAGCCCGCCGGTCGTCGGCCCGATAAGGAGGTTGGCCAGGCGAACGAGGCGGTGGGAGATGCCGACTCGATCCAGGATCAGGCCTGCCAGGATGAAGAATGGGATGGCCAGGAGCTGGAACTTGGCGATGTTCCCGTAGACGTTTGCGGACAGGATCTGGATGCCGAGCTGAAAATACCAAAGGAAGACCGCACCGCTCACCCCGACCGCAATGCTCACGGGAACGCCGAGGCCCAGCAGGATCAGGAATGTGACGAAGAGCCAGACGCTGGGGTCGCTCATGAAGGCCCGACCCTGCGGAGGGCGCGGCGGGTCGCCTGAACGATCCGGGCCACGATGAGGATGGACCCCAGGGGCAGCCCCAGCGTGTACCACCACTGCGGGATGGCCAGGGCCTCCGAGGTGGTCGCCACGGCGACCTCATCCTGGATCTGCCGGACGCTGAACCAGAGGAGCGCCAGGAACAGGCCGCAGGCCAGCACGGCGCTCCCCGCGCGGAGCCAGCGCTGGACCGGACGGGGAAGCCGGTTGACCAGGAAGATAAGGCCCAGGTGGATCCCCCGCTTGAACCCCGCCGCCGTGCCGAGCATCGTGAGATATACGAGGAGGCTCACCTCGATCTCCTCGCTGAAGGCGAGGGAAAAATTGGTGAAGTAGCGGGCCAGGATGTTGACAAAGGCGAGCGTCGCCATGAAGAGGAGCAGCCCGGCACAGACGGCCTCCTCGAAGTTGTCATTCAGCCAACGCCACATGGCTCTCTCCTTGGACCCATCGCCGAATCACAAATGGCGTATGGCTCATGGCGTATGGTCTGGGTTAAACCCAATGCTGTTCAATTCGGCCGTCCCCCAGGCGAAATCCCCCCTCGCCCCCCTTTCGCAAAGGGGGGGACGGGGGGATTTGCTCGAAGGTCGGAGTCATGTCGCACCTTAAGTGAACCGTATTAGGGTTAAACCATATGCCATACGCGATAGGCCATACGCGAAAAAGGCTAGGGCCCCGACAGACACACAACCGCCGGGGCCCCTCTTCCAACCTACCGTTTGCCCGCCTTGGCGATCTTGGCGATCTCGCGCTCGGCGTCGGCGATGAGGTCGGGACCGATATCCTGGCCCCACTTGGTGTAGACCCCCAGGGTCTTCTGTTTGAATGCCTCGAGTTCCTTGGGGGTCAGGCTGACGACCGTCATGCCGTTCTTCGCCAGGTTGTCAACGGCGGCGGTGCTGCCCTGCAGGCCCTCGCGGGCCCCCTTCTTCTGCCAGGCGCAAGTCTCCTCCCCCGCCTTTCGCAGCAAGGCCTGATCGGAGGCGTCGAAGCTGTCCCAGGTCGTCTTGCTGACCCCAAGGATCAGGGGGTCGATGGCGTACTTCCAGAGCGTGATGTGCTTCTGGGTCTGCCAGAGCTTGTAGGGCATGATGACCGAGACGATCGGGTTCTCTTGCCCGTCCACCGTCCCCTGCTGGAAGGCCGTCTGGGCCTCGGCCCAGTTCATGGAGACCGGGTTGGCGCCCACGGCTTTGAAGATGTCGATGAAGATGGGCGATCCGACCACCCGGAGCTTGAGCCCCTCCATGTCGCCCGGCTTCTGAATGGGCCGTTTGCTGTTGGTCACCTCGCGGAAGCCGTTCTCTCCCCAGCACAGGGGGATCACCCCCTTCTCCTCCACGATCTTGAAAATCCGCTTGCCGGCCGAGCCGTTCTCCACCGCATCCAGGGCGTCGTAGCCGGGGAAGAAGAACGGCAGGGAGAAGAGATTCAACTCTTTGACCTGCGGGGACCAATTGATGGTGGACCCCCAGGCGAAATCCGCCACCCCCTGGCGCAGAAGGAGGAACTCGTTTGTCTGCCGCCCCGCGAAAAGCTGGCCGGCGAAGTAATTCTTGATGTTGATCTTGCCGCCGGATCGTTCCTTGACCAGATCGGCAAACCGGGCTGCGGCCTCGCCCCAGGGACCGGTCGGCCCCACGACCAGGCTGGTCTTGTACTCGGGCTTGTAGGTGGCGGCCTCGCCCGCCCATGGCAAGGTCCAGGCCAGGGCCAAGGCGCCCAGGACGCTCAGGATAATACCGTGCCTGCGCATTTCCTTCCTCCTCTCCTACCGGATGCAGTGTCCCTTGCTCATGCCCCGGCCGTTGATGCGGCCTGGGCGGTTCAAAGAATCCGCCGGACCGCGGCTTCCACGTCTGCCGCATTCGGGATGACGAACTCCTCCATGGGCGGGCTGAAGGGAATGGGGACGTCCTTGGCGGCCACGCGCTGAATGGGTGCATCCAGCCCGTCAAAGAGTTCCTCCGCCAGCCAGGCCGCGATCTGCGCGCCGAAGGCACCCGTCTTGGCCGCTTCCTCCACGATGACAACCCGGTTGGTCTTCCGGACCGAGGCGAAGACCGTCGCCTTGTCGAAGGGCGCGAGGCAGCGGGGGTCCACCACCTCGACCTCGATCCCCTCCTGGCCGAGCCGGTCCGCGGCGTCCAGCGCAAGCTGAACCATGCAGCCTGTTGCGACCACCGTCACGTCCGAGCCCTCGCGTTTCACGTCCGCCGTGCCCAGGGGGATGAGCACCTCCTCCTCCGGCACCTCGCCCGACATCTTGTACAGGCGCTTGTGCTCGAAGAACAGCACCGGGTCCAGGCCCCGAATGCAGGTCTTGAGCAGCCCCTTGGCATCGGCCGGGGTCGAAGGAAAAACGACACGCAGGCCCGGTGTGTGGACGAACCACGACTCCAGCGACTGGGAGTGATGGGCGGCAGCTCCCTTCACGCTCCCCGTCGGCATCCGGAGCGTGAGCGGCACGTCCATCTGGCCGCCGAACATGTAGCGGACCTTGGCAATCTGGTTCACCACCTCGTCCATGGCACAGGTCACGAAGTCGGCGAAGTGCATATCCGCGACGGGGCGCATCCCGGTGATGGCCGCCCCCAGCGAGGCCCCGATGATCGCCGCCTCTGAAATCGGGGTGTCCAGGACGCGGTCCTCGCCAAACTGTTCCACCAGACCCTTGGTCACACCGAAGGGGACACCGGCCCGCAGATCCTCGCCGATGACGAAGACGCGCGGGTCCCGGGTCATCTCTTCAATCAACGCTTCGCGAAGGGCTTCCGCCATCGTGAGCTTGCGCATCAAAGGACCCTAACTTATCCGCAGATTACGCAGATTACGCAGATTTCGTACAGACTCTGCTGCCTTCCGCCTTCAACCTTCGACATTCATCATTCGATATTCGACATTCAGCGTTCGGGCTTCCGGATTCTGACACCTGCCTCCCCCACCCTTCCCCTCCCCCCGGCACCTCTGCTCCCCTTCACGCCTCACGCCTCACGCCTCACGTTTCACGTATTGGCAAACAAGTCTTCCAGGGCCTCCTCCGGTGCCGGGAGGGGACTGGATTCGGCGAAGGCCACGGCGCGATCCATCTCGGCCTGGGCCGCTCGCTCCATCTCGGCGACCTGGTCCGTCCGGAGTGTGCCCTCCGC
>JACQVO010000069.1 GCA_016209725.1 Candidatus Methylomirabilota bacterium
GGCTGAGCTTGTCGAAGCCCAGATTCCGCACCCTTCGACAGGCTCAGGGTGAGCGGAATTGTAAAGGTATTTGAGAGGTACTACACTAGTAGGCGCCGCGGCATCGGGGCGGGACGTGCCGGGTGCTCATTGGGCTGTCGCTCCGATACCCGTCCCCGTCCTCCATTTCGACCGGAGTGGCGGAGATCGACCCGTTGGCCGCTGGGAGGTCGGCCGACCATGGCACAACCGGAAGCCTGGCTTCGGGGCCCCATCGTGGGCGTTGATTCTGTGCTCATGCCGGCGGCGCATGCGCTCGTGCAAGCATCCGAGGACCTCGGGCATGCCGCATCGGACCTGACGGTGGATGAGCTGTGGGTGCGACCGGGCAGTGCGGCGTCCGTGGGTTTTCATCTGCGCCACATCGCGGGGAGCACCGACCGGCTCCTCACCTACGCCCGCGGCGAGCGGCTCAGCGAGGCGCAGCGTCAGGCCCTCGCGCTCGAAAAAGAGCCCGGCGATCCTCCGGCGGACGCCGCAACCCTCGTGCGGGAAGCGCAGGCGGCGATCCAGGGGGCCCTGGAGGCCATCCGAGGGACTTCACGAGAGACGCTCTTCGCTCCCCGGAGCGTAGGGCGGGCGGCGCTGCCGACGAATGTGTTCGGGTTGTTGTGCCACGTCGCGGAGCACACGCAGCGCCATACGGGCCAGCTCATCACGACGGCAAAAATCGTCCGCGGCCTCGGCCTGCGCTGAAGCGAAGCGCAGATCTCTTCAGGTCAAGAAACTCGCCGCTGCGTGATCTTCTGCCGATCGGAAACACCGGAAACTGGGTGCGGCCATGCGGGGTCATCACGCCCAGACGCATGATAACAACTTGCCATACTTGGCAACGTCCCGGATTCCGAACCGAAGTGCCTTCATCGGCGACTGGGCGCTCCCGAGGAGCCCGTGCTGCTTCCGATAGCCACGCGTGCGATTGGAGTATGCCTCGCCGCAAGGTTGATTGCACAAGAAGAGGCCTACCACGAGGGACTGCTCCACTACTCTCAACGCCAAATCAGGCTCAGGCCATCCGCCCCCAGCGTTCAGCTTCCCAAGGCCGGTAAGTAAGCTCGAGCCTCGTGCCGGTGCCTTCCGGATTGGGCACCGGTGCCGCGAGCAGGTCGGTGACCTCGGACAGCCGTGAGAGGTCACAGATCCTCCGAGGCCCGAGACCTTCCGCCTGTGGCAGGCCGGTCTGCCAGACCCGCCGCCAGGTGCCAGTGCCGAGGTCGCGCCGGTCCTTTGGGATGACCACACCCACGGGAGCTTGCCAGACCGTGTCCCCGGAGCCGCCCGACCCGAAGGAATTCTAGGACGCACGACAGAACTTATCTGACCCCAATTCTCAGGGCAGCCCTCGCGCGCGCAGGGCCATCCATCCTCGCGCGCGCGGGTCAAGCCTCCCGGGCGAGCACGTATGCGCACCGGTCCCCGGCAAGTCCCCGGTGGAGGCCAGCCACCTCGTAGCCGCAACCCAGGTAGTGGAGAAACGCCCGCCGGGTGGTCGCGCGCCAGCGCGCGGCTGTCTCAAGTGAGCACGCCCTCACCTCGAGGATGTCGTCCGGGATCGCCACGAGCACGGCAGGCGCGCCGGATAGATCCGGTTCGGGCGAGGGCTCCTCCGGCGTTGCGCTCACCACTGGCGCCGATGCCACCACGTCGGGAGCGACCACGAGGCCCCGCACGAGCGCGCGCTCGACCCGAGGATCCCTGAGATTCCATTCCACCACGAACCGGTCGGTGCCGAGGTGCCGGTGCAGGTCGCTCCTGGTGTCGTCGCCGTACATGTCGGGCACATACTGGATTGCCCGGACGCCGAGCCGGCTCAGATTGAGGTGTGCGTTGACTGCCACGAGCGGATCGTAGGTCCAGTAGGCGACCTCGATCCCTGACTCGATCAGGAGCTCGCGCTGGGAGGCCTTCAGCCGGCGGCCCAGGCCGTGGCCCTGGGCCTCGCTTCGGACCGCCAGCATGTAGGACCAGTGAGCGAGCCGGCCCTCCCGGACCCCGTTGAACCCGAACACGAAGCCCAAGAGCGTGCCCGTGCCGTCGAACGCGCCCACAGCGACGCCCCCCACCCGCTGGCTCCCCATGAGCATGGCGACCGATGCCCGCTCGGTGAATCCCGCGCCCCAGGTCCGGTCCTGGAGCGCCAGACACTGCCGGTAGTCTTCCTGCGTGATGAGGGATCGGAGCAGGACCGGGTCGCGCTCATCACCCGCGTGTCGCGTACTCAACCCGCCACCCCCCGTGCCCTCCAGGAGCGGGGCCGCCGTGGCCCCGGTCCGATCCTCGTCATGGGTCCGCTCATGGGCGACGGTTCACGTGCAGGTGCAGGATCTTCCCTGAACCGGTCGTCAGGGGCGGCTGCCGTTCGACTCGCAGCAGGCCGGCGCTGCGCCACGCCAGGCCCATGACCCGCTCGGCGCCAGAGCCCGAGCCGATGGCCTCGAGGAACACCCCGGCTACCGCATCCGGATCAACAGGCTCGATCGCCGGATGCACGAGGAGCCTCAGCCGGGCCCCCCCGTCCTCCTCCTCGTCCTCCACGAGTTGGTAGTCCGTAGGGGTTCCGCCGAAGCGTGACGGGAGGACGTCCTCCAGTACGCGGATGATGTCCGCGTCCAGGAAGCTCATTCCGCCCGCCGTCAGCTTCTCGAAGCTCCTGATGCCGTGAAGATGTGTGCGCCAACCGACCTCGCCGAGCAGACAGCCGCACCGACGGCGCGTCAGCACGGCCTGGTCCCCCAGCGAGACGTTGAGCAACCCGAGGGGCGCGGACGGCCGAAGCGTGGAAACGAAGAGCGGCCGCCCCGGGCCGGCGTCGGCGTCTGCCGGCCCGGGCGGCTGGACCAGCGCCTGCAGGTCGTGAAAGACATGAACATCGTCCGGCGCCATGGGGGCGAGGCACCCGGAACCGATCGGCCCGACCTCCATGCTGGCGTAGCTGGCCGCGATCTTGATGCCAGCCCGACGGACGGTGTCTCGGCGGCTCGCAGTCAGAGGCTCGCCCGTGCCGAGGACGTGAGTGCCCGAGAGATCTATCCCGGCCGCGAGAGCAGTTCGGGCGAGACGGACGGCCGAGCTCACGTAGGCGACGAGGAAGGGGGTGCTGCCCGCCCGGAGGGCTTCGGCAAGCCAGCGGACGATCGGGTGCGGGTCCTCAAGCGGGACGTGCTCGGGCCAAGGAACTGGGACCCCTCCGACTTGAGAGCCCCAGCGCAGGATCCGGGCGCTCCACCGGTACCGCGGATGGAGCTGCGGGGACGAGGGGTCTATCGGGGAGAACCAGCGGGCGAGCGGCACTCCGGAGCCGATGTAGAAGCGCAGAATCCCCGCCACGGCCTCGCCACCGGGCACCGTCCATCGCGCCGGTGCCCAGGGGCCGTCCCCCCGAGCTGCGAATTCGAACCGGGTGTTGACGGCCCAGTCCCGGATGGAGGGCAGCTCGATGGCAACCGGCGTGTGGCTCCCGCGACTTCCACCCGTCTGCGACTCCACGTGTCCGCCGAGCGGCCGATTCCAGAGTCGAGTCGGTTCCACATGGAACGTCGTCGCACCGCGCACGACCGGCCGGCGGCCCTTGAACTCGTCCACGGTGAGATACACGCCGTTCCGGAGAAGGGTTTCGAGCGCCGCCTCCACGCCCTCTCCCGTGACGAGCCGCTCCAGGTCGCCGTACTCGCACCCGGCGCCTCGCAGCAGCGCCTGGTACGGGCTGTCCGCGCGCTCGTAGATCGCCCGCCGGACGAAAGCGAGGAAGTCGATTTCCCGGGTTTCGAGTCGGCGACGCACCAGTTGCCGGGCCTCCTCGAGACGGATCGGCTGGCGAACGAACGACGGAAGGCCTCGCAGGAGACGGAAGCCGGCGACGAGATCATCGAGGATGGTCACGGGTGTCCCGGGGCGACCCTGTGGCAGAGACGGTCGCGAAACACCAGATAAGGAAGTGAAAAACGGGGCGCGGCACCGCGTGCTCACCAATCCGGGCGGGCGACCGGGGCGATGGCCGAGCCGGGGGCAAGAACCGGGGGAAAGCAACGTCGGCCCTGTCTGCGTGCATCGCACAGGCAGGGGGGACGCTACCAATGGCGGGTGGGTGTGTCAAGCGGAATTCAGGCGGAATTCGTGAA
>JACQVO010000077.1 GCA_016209725.1 Candidatus Methylomirabilota bacterium
CCCCGACACGATGCTCCCGGTGAACTCCGCCCCGGGCATCCGGGTCGCGGAGATCACGGTGTTCTCCGTGGATCCCCCCACGTCCAGGCGGGTGATGATGTGGAGAACGCGGATCATCGGGTCTGACTCGCTGGTCCTGCCCGCGGGGCCTTGGTCAGGGCCAAGTCCCGCAGGGTCGCTTCCAGACGGCTGACGGACATGTCCCACGTGAAGCCTGCCTCGACGTACCGGCGGCAGACCCCCCGGAGGCTCTGGGCTGCGACGTGGTCCCCCCGGGGGGCATGGAGAAACCGACGGAGATCTTCGGCCATCACCTCTGGGGTGGTGTCCTGGAAGACGAGCGAGCGATCCAGGGGCAGCAGGACCTCGGGCGTGGCTCCCACGCGCGTCCCGAGGACGGGCGTGCCGCAGGCCAGCGCCTCCACCGTCGCCAGGCCGAAGCCTTCGAGCTCGCGAGTGGGCAGGACGAAGAGATCTGCGACCTGGTAATAGAGCGGCAGGTGCGCCTCCAGGACATATCCCAGGAATCGCACGTGGCCCCGGAGGTCCAGGGAAGCCGCGAGCGATTCCAGCTCCTGTCGGAGGGACCCGGCACCGCCGATCAGCAGCAGAACCTCCGGGACGTGCCGGCGGAGGATCGCCATGGCCCGGATCAGCGTATCCAGGCCCATGCGGGCCTCGAGGTTCCGCAGACTGAAGAGGAGCGGCGATCGCGCCGGCAGCCCGAGGGCCTCGCGGACCGCCTCGCGATCCGCGGCTGGCTGGAACCGCTCGATATCCACCCCTCCGGGGATCTTGACGATCCGTTCCGCAGGGATGCGGTACAGCTTCCAGAGCTGGTCGGCCGAGAAGTCACTCAGGACCTGGATGCGGGTCGCGCGTCTGAGGCAGGCCCTCTCGATGATCCAGAGCATAGCCGTCGCAGAATTCCCGGCCCATCCCCCTCGGTGGTGCCGGGTCATCCCGCGACGGGATCGATATTCCAGCGGGGCAGGGGACAGGAAGGTGTACAGGCTGGGGATCCGCTGGCCCACGGCCGAGCCGAGGATGCCGTACCCTGACAGCGGCTGGAAAACCTGAAGGACATCGGCGCGCGCCCCGGCCAGTTCCTGAAGTGCAGCCCGCCGCGCCTCCAGGATCGAGGTGCGCACGAATCGGAGGAGGGACCGCCGATCCACGGGGAAATGACGAATGCGGACGCCCTGCCGTTCGACGGACTCCTCCTCGCTGCCCGCTCGGGATCGGCCCACGATGCGAACCTGATGGCCATGCTTGACCAGCCGGGACGCCTGCTCCCAGAGCACTCGCTCCGCGCCCCCACTGATCGTCAACGGGGAGACATCGGAGATGATGAGGATTCGTAGGGGTGGCATCATGCGCGCCTCACCGCAGGGTCCACAGCCCGCCGGCGTCCAGGTAGTGCCGGAACCACAGCTCGGCCATCATGAGGGTCCACAGGCGATCGCTGTGGGATCGGATCCCGGCCAGGTGCTCCCGCTTCAGGCTCTCCACCGCCTCGGGGACGAACAGGCCTCGGGTCCGGACCCGCTCCGGGGAAAGGAGTTCTTCCATCATGTCGCGCAGATCGGTGCGAAGCCAGCGGCCCAACGGGATCATGAACCCCTGCTTGCGATGGGACAGGACCGGGCGGGGCAGCACGTCGGCAAAGGCGGCCTTGAGCAATCCCTTGAGGCGGAATCCGGGAACCTTCACGCTCGGAGGTATCTGCAGGCTCTCCTCGATGACCCGGTGGTCGCAGAAGGGAGCCCGGAGCTCCAGGGAATGCGCCATGCTCATCCGGTCGGCCATCACCAGGAGGTCTTCCGGGAGATAGGTGCTCAGGTCGATGCGGAAGGCGCCGTCCACCGGATCCCCATGGTCGTGGGCGGCGTAGGCGGCCCGGTGGACCGCCTCCACATTCGTCTGCCAGCGTGCCTGCAGCGCGGGGGTTGCCAGCCGTGCGAGGTCCGCCTCGCCGAAGAAGCGTATCCACCCGAGGTACCGGTCGGGGAGGGGCTGCGCCGCCGCGCTGACGAAGCGCCGGGCCCAATCGCCCCAGTTCCGGCTGGCATCGGACTCCCGGATGAGACGGGGCAGGAGAGCGCCGGGGACGGCCCGCAGCCAGCGGGGAATCAGCGCGTACCGCTCCGACAGGCGAACGCCCAGGTAGCGGGGGTAGCCCGCAAAGGTCTCGTCGCCGCCGATGCCCGAGAGGACCACCTTCACGTGGCGTCCCGTCGCCTGGGCCACCACGAAGGTGGGGATGGCGGAAGAATCGGCGAATGGCTCGTCGAAGTGGTGGACGATGGCGGGCAACAGGTCAGCCACCTTGGGCTCCAGGATCTCCTCGTGATGGTCGGTCTCGAACCGCTGGGCCACCATGCGGGCGTAGGTCAGTTCGTCATAGGAGGGCGCCGCCCGGCCGAAGCCGATGGAGAAGGTGGCGATGCGCTGGCCGGTCACCTCGCGCATGCTGGCCACGACCGCGCTGGAGTCAATGCCGCCGCTCAGGAAGACGCCCAGGGGGACGTCGCTCTCCAGCCGCAGCCGGACGGCCTCGCGGAGCTCGTGACGCACCCGCTCCGCGACCTCGCGGAACGAGAGGCGGGGAGCATCGACTGGCGTGCCGCGCGGGAGGGTCCAGTACTGCTGGAGGGTCAGGACGCCGTCGCGGAACGTCGCGGTGTGCGCGGGCGGCAGCTTGGCGATCCCGGAGAAGATGGACCGCTCCGCCGGCGTGTACCCGAAGGCCAGGTAGTGATGGAAGGCCTCCCAGTCCACGCTCCGGGAGACGGCGGGGTGGCGAAGCAGGGCCTTGATCTCGGACGCGAAGAGGAATAGGTTGTCCCGATGCCAGTAGAACAGTGGCTTCTTCCCCAGCCGATCCCGGGCCAAGAGCAGACTCCTCCGTGGCGCATCCCAGAGGGCGAAGGCGAACATGCCCCGCAGGGGCTCCACGCAGGCCGGCCCCATCTCCTCGTAGAGGTGGAGCAACACCTCGGTGTCGCTCTGCGTCCGGAACCGGTGGCCCCGCTGGAGAAGATCCGCGCGGAGGTCCCGGAAGTTGTAGATCTCCCCGTTGAACACCAGGTGGAGGGTGTCGTCCTCGTTGGCCATGGGCTGCCGCCCGCCGGCGAGGTCAATGATGGACAGCCGGCGCATCCCCAGGCCGATGCCGGGAGCGACCCATATCCCTTGATCGTCGGGCCCACGGTGAACGAGGGCCTGGACCATTCCTTCCAGGGTCTCGCGATCCTGCTGCCCGACGACGCCGGCGATGCCGCACACGTCAGCGTGATCCTCTATGCTGGCTGCTTATCATAGTCTCCGATCCATCGAACGAATGGGAGCTGCATTTTGACCGCATTGTACAGCTTCCGATCACCCGTCCAGAACTCGCACCTACGGCGCTCTGCGAGGTCAAGGTACAGGCTGTCGTACACACTTCGCCGATACTTTCGCGCGAGGGTATAAGCCCTTTTGGGTGGGGGGAGCGGCTCCTGGCTCATGTCAAGTGACAAGATCGCTTCGATCACCTCTCGACCCTCCGCCTCAACCAAGTCTCCCCGTGCCACCGCCTTGTTGACTCCACTGGCCACCTCGTATCCCCAGAGGGATGGGGCCAGGAATGACACAGTCCCTCGCTGGTAGTCGGCTAACATCCACGCGGCTCTATCCGCGGCGACCTCATCCGGGCTCACCCACTTGACCGCAACGCTCGCGTCGATGACCAAGTCAGGCATGGTTCTCCAGCTCCCGTCGCCCCTCGATCACCCGATGGCTCAGGGCAAGCCGCCTCCCGGAAAGCTTCGATCGGATGCCCATCAGGCGCCTCACGGTTGCCCGCCGTCTACCCAGGTTCGTGGGTTTCACCCCTTTCCGTTGAATGGGATGGGCCAGCGCCGTGACCTCGGACCGCCTAATGCGCGTTGCCCCTTCCCCCACCCTGTACAGGGTCAGCAAGCCTCGCTGCGCCCAGCGATAAATAGTCGAATGGGCGACCCGAAGGTACTGGGCGGCCTCCGCCGGGGTGAGCCAATCTGTCGGCGTGGTGTGTGTTATCGCCATGGCTGCTCCTTCCTGAGACATCATGCGATAATATAGTAGTGAAATCCATCTCGCGTTGCAAGGAATGTCGCATTCTCTCTTCTGGCTACGTAGAAGGCCACGCTGCTGGCCGTCCCCGACCGATCCCCTCCAGGAGGTCCACCAGGCGGGCCGTGGTCTTGCGGAGGTCAAAGAGGCGGGCCCGGGCGAGCCCGCGGGAGGACAGCTCGCGCCGGAGGGTGTCGTCCTCCAGGATCCGATCGAGTCCCGTAGCGATGCTGGTCACATCGGACGGGTCCACATACAGGGCGGCGTCGCCCGCCACCTCGGGCAGGGCCCCGGCCCGCGCGCACAGGACGGGGACGCCGCAGGCCATGGCCTCCAGGACCGGCAGGCCGAAGCCCTCCGCCAGAGAGGGGGAGACCAGGGCCGTGGCACCGGCGTACAGCGCGGGCAGATCCTCGGGGGCGATGAAGCCCGGCAGGATCACCCCCGGGCGCGCGAGCGCCGCCCGATCCACGGGCCGGGCCGGGCCGTGCCCGCCTGCCGTGCCGGCCAGGACGAGGGAGACAGAGGCACGCAGCGCCTGTGGCAGCCTCTCGTAGGCCTCCACCAGCCGTGGCAGGTTCTTGTGGGGGAGGAAGTTGCCCACGGTCAACAGGTACGGCCCGCTGATCCCGTAGCGGCCCGCGGCGCGGGCCACAGCCTCAGGGGGAAGTCCAGGGCGGAATTCCTCTCCGGCGCCGATGGGGATGACGTGCACGCGCTCGGACGCCAACCCGAGCACCGCCAGCAGGTCGGCCTTGCTGTGGGCGGAATCCGTGATGACGGCGGCCGCCCGGCGAGCCAGGAGC